>CAYWOE010000164.1:0-3050 GCA_964459855.1 uncultured Synechococcus sp.
TCGAGGCGTGGTCGGTGCCGGGCAAGCAGAGCACGTTCTTTCCGGCCAGGCGCTGATAGCGCACGATCGTGTCGATCAGGGCCGTGTTGAAGGCATGGCCCATGTGCAGGCTGCCGGTCACGTTCGGCGGCGGAATCACCACCGAGAAGGGATCCCCAGGGGCATTGGGATCCGGATGAAAAGCACCTTGGTCCTCCCAGGCCTGCTGCCAGCGGGCCTCGGTGCCCACCGGGTCATAGGTCTTGGCCAGTTCGGACACGGGACGCGCTCAACTTCAGCGATCCATGCTCGCAAAACAGCTGTCTGGATCAGAAGGAAGCCTCAGCCAGAGCGACTCCCTCGGGCTGGGCAACCCCCTCATCACGCTGAGACAGCCAGGGATTTGAAGTTCAGAATGCATTGATCAATCCCCTCGGCATCGTGCGCGCTCGGCTGGCCGCCAGCATTGGCCTCTTCACCCTGCTGCTGAGCGGTTGCAGCCGACTCGGCGATGAGTTGCCGGTGATGCTCTATCTGGCGTTGGTGATCGACCAGGACAGCGCGATCGAGACCGCCACACAGACCGACTTCCGGCGCAGGATTGATCTGATCGTCAACGACTACCGCAAGATCAGACCCAATGTGGATGTGCAGGTCGCGCTCTACAAACGAGCCGATCTGATCAGGGAGCTCCAACGCCGCAATGCTTCGGACCTGGGGCCAGACCTCGTCATCACCGACGCACCTCAGGCCAAACAGTTGCTCACCGATGGGCTCACCGAAGCGCTGCCAGGTTCGGAGTTCAAGCGACAGCACACCGAAGAGTCTTTATGGGAGAGGGTCAGACTCGACGATGGGCGAATCGCGGCACAGCCGATTGTGATCTACCCGCAGATCGCCTGCTTCAACTCCACCGTTGTTCAGGATCCTCCAGCCACACTGCGGGAACTGCTGCAACAGGGCGCTGCAGGAGCGAGGGTCGGTTTGCCGGTGAACTTCTCGGAACTGCTCTGGACCTCGGGCAGCCTTGGTGCCCTGCAGAGCCTTGGACGTGCCGACAGTGGCTCTCAAACCGGTGCCAGGGACATGGAGGCAATCCTGGGCTGGCTGACCTGGCTGCAGAGGGCCAGCGCTCAACGCAACATCACCTTCTTCCAGGATCAGGGACAACTGCAGAATCTGCTCAGGGATGGCGAACTCGACTGGGTGAGCTGCAACTCCAACAGCCTGCTGCGGCTACGAGGCGAGATGGGGAACAAACTGGGCGTCTCGCCACTTCCCAGAGGACCGGCGGGAGCGCCCAGCCCTGTGAATTCGGTGCGTGTTCTGGCTCTGGGGGCCAACTCCAGTTCAAGACAACGCCAGGTTGCGCTCAACCTGGCCCAGTTCATCACCAATCCGATGGTGCAGCGAAATCTGTCCCTCCGATCGCTTGCCTTCCTTCCGGTCAACCCGGCCGTTGCGCTGCCGGTCAAGAGTTCCGGCACGCTGGCCACACTGGTTCAATCCAGGGCTGATTCAGCTGAGCATGAGATGGCGCTGGGGCAGATCGCTCACCATCGCGAACTCTCCAGCATTGGCTCCCAGTCCCTGGTTCAGTTGGTTTTCGGAGCCGCAACACCTCAAGCGAGTGCGTACTCCCTGCTTGAAGCCCTGGAGAAGCAGCAATGAGCCAGCTTTTGTGGGAAATCCTCGGCTGGCTGGGGTACCTGCAGCGTGGCGCAGTCATTGCCCAACTGCTTCTGATCGCGGGGCTGTGCACTGGATGGCAGCTGCTCAAACCGCAGAAACTTCTCGAGATCCTGCACCCATCGCTGCGATTGCTCATCGCCCCGATCAGCGTGCTGTTGATCGCCTGGCTGCTTGAACTGCCCGGTGGCAAGACAGGTCTTGTGACCTACGCCGGCCTGTGCTGGCTGGGATGGAATCTGCTCACGCTGCTGAAACAACTGCTGCTGCTGATCCTTCCCGAAAGCAGCGTGCACCAGCTGGAAAGTCGTCTGCTGAGACCGATCTTCCTCGTCGTGGTGTCGATGAATCTGATCAGTCAGTTCGACAATCCTGCTGATTTAGGTGTGATCAGGCTGGGCAGTCTTTTTGGGGAAACACTCACCGTCTACAACCTGATCATCGCGATCATGGTGAGTTACCTGTTGCTGGTGGGAACCAAACTTCCTGCAGCAGGACTGGCATGGGCGCTGCAGAAACTGCTGAACTGCAGCGACAGCAGTCGTAAAGCACTGAATCTGATCATCCGCTATGTGGTCGTCGGAATCGGGATCACAGCCGTTGGATTTCACATCGGTCTGAACTCCACGGCTCTGGTGGCCATCGCAGGTGGTTTGTCCGTGGGTCTGGGCTTCGGCATCAAAGAGGTGTTCTCCAACTTCATCAGCGGTATCTGGCTGCTGTTCGAAGGATCAGTGCGCCCAGGGGAAATCCTGATGGTGGATGGAGATCCCTGCGAGGTGCGCAAACTCGGTCTGCGCGCCACCCTGCTCTGGCGTGTTCGCGACAACGCCGAACTGCTGATTCCCAATCAGATGTTCTTCACCGCCCAGGCCATCAGCTACACCGCAACTGACAGCCTGCGTCGCAGCGAGATCCTTGTTGGCGCCGCCTACCGCCATGATCCGCACACAGTGCTCAGCCTGCTGGAATCAACGGCTCTGACGGTGCCAAGAGTGCTGAATCAACCGGCGCCCAGGGCCTTCCAGGTGAATTACGGAGACTCGGCGATCGAGTACTCACTGCGCTACTGGATCGCTGACCCGATGAGCAACATGAGCGTTGTCAGTGAAGTGAATCAGGCGATCTGGACTGCCTTCAAGCGGGAAGGCATTGAAATTCCCTTCCCGCAACGGGTCAACACCATCCGCGAGATCCCACCCTTCAGGACTGAGCCAGACGCTCCAGGTAACCCTCCCGGGTCCCAGCATTGATCCAGCCTGTGGCAATGGTCTTGCTGTGCGTGCGATTCACCCGACCGCGGTGAATGTGACTGGGACCGGCAGGGAAGATCAGCAGCTTCCCCCGCACAGCCTCCTCGTGATGCTGCTGCCAGTGAAACT
>CAYWOE010000165.1:0-3033 GCA_964459855.1 uncultured Synechococcus sp.
CCTACAACAACACCTTCTCCCGCTACGTCGCGATCAAGGAAGAGGAAGCCACCAAGGCAAAGAAGGAGCTGATGATTCTCTGGACGGACTACTTCAAGCCCGATCACCTCGCCGCCTTCCCCGACCTGCACGACACGTTCTGGAAAGCAGCCAAACTCTGCAGCGCCTGCAAGGTCAATATTGATCAGGGCAAAGCCGAGGAACTGATGGCTGCCGTTGAGAAGATTCACGGGATGTTCTGGCAGTCCAAAGGCCGCAATGACGCCTGGGTGACTGCTTCCTGAACAGACCACCGGTTGGGTGAGTCGTTGTGAAATCTCCAATTCCAGCAGCAGGTTTCAGGGACCTGCTGCTTTTTTTTATGGGACGGAGAAAACTGTTTCAGGTGGAGGGAGATTCCATGCTTCCCTCGCTCCAACCGAGACAGCGGATGCTTGTCAAGCCACTTGCGCTGCAAGCCGAATCACCCTCCGATGGAAGCGTGGTGGTGTGTCGTCACCCCGGTGACGCCAACCTCGTGATCACGAAGCGTGTCTGGCGATCACAAGGTCAGTTGCTGGAGCTGCGGGGCGACAACCCAGAAGCCAGCACGGACAGCCGACACTTCGGTCAGGTCCCACTGAAGTGCGTGATCGGTGTGGTGACAGCTGTGATTCCTTCGACCGGTGGGAGATCAGGTCGTTAGGGAATCAGCCGGAGATCAGTGTGCGCACGCCTTGCTCAATGTTCTGCTGACGCATCAGGGCCTCTCCCACCAACACCGCGGAAGCACCGGCTGCTTGCACACGATCAAGATCAGCGCGGGTGAACAGGCCCGACTCACTCACCAGCAGCGAGCCCTGAGCTTGCAGGCGCTCATCAAACTGTTCCGAGAGCTGCTCAGTGGTGGCGAGATCGGTCTCAAAACTGGTGAGATCCCTGTTGTTGACACCAATCAGCTGGAAACCACCAAGAGCGAGGACGCGCTCCATTTCCTTTGAATCATGCACTTCCACCAGCACGGCGAGCCCGATTGCAGCGGCCACTTTCTGCAGATAGGAGAGATCCTGATCGGAGAGGATTGCTGCGATCAACAGTGCTGCATCAGCACCAGCGGCGCGGGCCTGATAGAGCTGATGAGGGCTGAGGATGAAGTCTTTGCACAGCAGCGGCACGTCCACTGCTTCACGCACGGCGACCAGAACGTCAAAGCCACCTTGAAAGAAGGTCTTGTCCGTCAGGACCGAGAGGCAGCTGGCACCGCCAGCCACGTACGACCGGGCGATGGCCACGGGATCGAAGTCGTCACGAATCACGCCTTTGCTGGGGCTGGCCTTTTTCACTTCGGCAATCACCGCCGGAAGAACCGTGGCTGATTGCAAAGCCGCCAGGAAATCTCTTGAGCCGGGAAGTTCGGCAACTCGCGCTTTCAGCTGAGCCAGCGGCATGCGCTGACGCGCGATCTCGATTTCCCGGTCTTTCTCCCAGACGATCTTCTCCAGGATGTTGCGGGGCTCACTCTCCTTGTGAGGAATGGCATATTCGAGATGAGCCACCTGAACCTTGGGGTTGGGTGGACGACGGCGGATCTCCATGAGAGGAATTGCGAGGTGGATCAGGCAGCAGCGGTCAGGGAGGCGGCAGCCTGCTTGTAGGCCACTTCAACCACTTCGCTGAGAGTCGGGTGTGTATGCACCTCGGTGGCCAGCTGACGCACACTCTGACGACGAGCCACCGCGTTGGAGACCTCCTGAATCAGGTCGGCGGCATGCAAGCCGTAGATATGGGCACCGAGCACCTCCCCGGTGAGCTTGTTGAAGAGCAGCTTCATCAGGCCGTCACTCTCCAGTTCAGCCAGAGCCTTGGAGTTGGCCTTGAAGTAGCTGCGCACCACACCCAGCTCGAATCCATGATCAGCTGACTGCTGCTTGGCATCGGCTTCGCTGAGGCCAACGGAACTGATTTCGGGGTGGGTGAAGGTTGCCGCAGGAATGCTGCGGTAATCAATCTCGCGGCTGTGACCAAGAATGTTGTCGACTGCCACCGTGCCCTGAGCAGCGGCGGTGTGAGCCAGCATCAGCTTGCCGGTCACATCCCCGACAGCCCAGAGGTGAGGCACCGGCTGACCGCCGGCAAGAACGCGCATGCCGTCATCGATGGGAACAAAGCCCCGGTTGGTTTCAACACCCAGGGACTCCAGGTTCAGACCATTGCTGCTCGGAACCCGTCCTGTGGCCACCAGCACCGCATCCACCTCAAGCGTCTCAACCGGTTCGCGGGTCTGCATGTCGACCAGTTCGATCTGAGCCGGTGCACCGGGCGTGATCGACTTGGCCAGCACTCCAGAGCGGGCATCGATGTCTCGGCTGTCAATCAGCTTGCGGGCCGCGAGCTTGGCGATATCCGGATCGAAGGTGGGCATGACCCGATCCAGTGCCTCGATCATGGTCACTTCGCACCCAAGCGCGGTGTACACATCCGCGAACTCCAGGCCGATGTAACCACTGCCGATGATGGCGATCCAGCGTGGAAGCCACTCCAGATTCACAGCCTCATCGCTGGTGAACACACTGCGCCCGTCCGTTTCGATGCCAGGCGGAACGAAGGGATCAGAGCCGGTCGCGAGGATCACATCACGGGCAGTCATGGTCCGGTCGACACCGCTGCTTTCACGGACACCCACTGTCTGGGCCCCCTCCAGACGACCCTGTCCACGGATGATCGTGACCCCGGCCCTCTCAAGGGTCTTGGTGAGGTTGCCGCGGATCGTGGCCACCAGTTCATTGGCATGGTCTGCGATCTTCTGCCGCTCGAACCGGACTGGCGCCGCGTGGATGCCGAAGCTCGAAAGATGCTGCGCATCAGCCAGCTCGCGCACCCGGCCGGATGCTGCCAGCAACGCCTTGGAGGGAACACAGCCGCGGTTGACGCAGGTGCCGCCCATATCGCGGGACTCGATGATCGCCACCTTCAGTCCGTGATCTGCAGCGTGTTTGGCCGCAT
Source organism: uncultured Synechococcus sp. (assembly GCA_964459855.1). Taxonomy (GTDB): domain Bacteria; phylum Cyanobacteriota; class Cyanobacteriia; order PCC-6307; family Cyanobiaceae; genus Synechococcus_C. The sequence continues at coordinate 2,983 of CAYWOE010000165.1, forward strand.
CGAAACCGCCATAACCGGCACCGATCACGATCACATCGAAGTCGAAACTGG
>CAYWOE010000166.1:0-3005 GCA_964459855.1 uncultured Synechococcus sp.
CGGCCGACCGGTCTGCGAACGCCCCTGACAGCCCTGCCCCTGACCAAAGCCCACCAATCGAATCCCGATCACTGATCTGAATCGTCTGCTCCCTTGTTCTTGGGAGATTCGAAAGCGGTGATGCGTCTCCGGGCCGAGCCTGGATGCGTCCCAGTTGACTGAGTTAGTTCCGTACACCCTCACCATCCCGATCCCCATGAGTCCTGCTGCGAGCAAGTCAGCTCAGCCCAAGGCTGCCTCATCCAAGGCGGCTTCATCCAAAGCGACTCCGTCCATTGTGATGCTGGCGGATTCCAAGGGACTGCAGAAGGGTGTGAGCAAGACGGCCAAGCCGGCATCCAAATCTGCCGCGAAAACCTCAACAGCCAAGCCCAAGGCCACGAAGTCCGCCGCGAAGTCGAAACCGGCGTCCAAGAGCGGTGCTGCCAAGAGCACAACTGCTGCCAAAACAACCAAAGCGGGCAAGTCCACCAAAACCTCCGCTGCCGCAGCCAGAACCAAGACATCGGCAGCAGCGAAGCCTGCTGATCTCGATGCCGCAGCTGATCAGTTGCTGGCCAAGGCAGCCGGCAAGACGACTGCTGGCGGAAAAACCACAGCGGGCAAGGAGGAGAAGGCCAGGGCTGACGCCAAGGCGAAGGTGCTTGCCAGCATCAAGGTTGGGCCCAAGGGGGTCTACACCGAGGATTCCATCAGGGTCTATCTGCAGGAAATCGGCCGCATCCGCCTGCTGCGCCCGGACGAGGAAATCGAACTGGCGAGAAAAATCGCCGACCTTCTCTACCTCGAGGAGCTGGCTGCTCAGTTTGAGAGCGATAACGGCCGTGAACCCGACAACAAGGAATGGGCGGCGCTGGTTGAAATGCCGCTGATCCGTTTCCGTCGGCGGCTGATGCTCGGCCGCCGGGCCAAGGAAAAAATGGTTCAGTCGAACCTGCGGCTGGTGGTGTCAATCGCCAAGAAATACATGAACCGGGGCCTGAGCTTCCAGGACCTGATCCAGGAAGGCAGCCTCGGACTGATTCGCGCAGCGGAGAAATTCGACCACGAGAAGGGTTACAAGTTCTCCACCTACGCCACCTGGTGGATTCGGCAGGCCATCACACGCGCCATCGCGGATCAGAGCCGCACGATCCGGCTTCCGGTTCATCTCTACGAAACCATCTCCCGCATCAAGAAAACCACCAAGGTGCTCAGCCAGGAGTTCGGCCGTAAACCGACCGAAGAGGAGATTGCGGAATCCATGGAGATGACCATCGAGAAGCTGCGCTTCATCGCCAAAAGCGCCCAGCTGCCGATTTCTCTGGAAACGCCGATCGGCAAGGAGGAGGATTCACGGCTCGGAGACTTCATCGAAGCCGACATTGAAAATCCCGAGCAGGACGTGGCCAAGAACCTTCTGCGTGAGGATCTCGAAGGCGTGCTCGCCACCCTCAGCCCGAGGGAGCGTGATGTGCTGCGCCTGCGCTATGGCCTGGATGACGGGCGCATGAAGACTCTGGAGGAAATCGGCCAGATCTTTGATGTCACGCGCGAACGGATCCGTCAGATCGAAGCCAAGGCCTTGCGGAAACTTCGGCATCCCAACCGCAACGGAGTCCTGAAGGAATACATCAAGTAATCGGAGATATCAGGTTTTTCCGCTTCCCTGAAGGAGTCGAGAGGCCTCCTTCGGGGGTGGTTCATGTGTCTCCCCAGGAAGGTCAGTGTGACTCGATGCTGTCTGTGAATTCCTGGAATGCCTTTTTCAAGCGCTCAACAGGTGTTTCCGAAGGAGGGCATTCCTGATTGGTGAACCGCGTGTAAGCCTGGAGAATGCGCGCTTCCGGTTCCAGCAGTGCTGCGACAGCCGCTTTGAGCATCACGACGTTGCGCTGAGGGGTCAGCCCGGACAGATAGGGATGCAGTGACCAGGGCCCGGCCTCGTCCTGCTTGTCCAGTCGCAGTGGTCTGATCAACTGGTAAGCGCGATCGCCGTCCGAATCGGTGGTCTGCCTGAGCCGCGCCACCAGCGTCACTCCGCTGGTGAGCAGCACAAGGCGAATCGACCCCTCGCTCAACAGAGGCAGAAACGGTGCGGATTCATCCACGTGAGCGAGAGACGAGCCGCTGGATGGATGGCTCACCTTCACCCCGTTGACCACAGGACCAGGCATTGCGACGCTCACTGAGATTTAGATGGTAAAGCTGTCAGCTTTGAAGAGTGAACTGCCCGCCAGCACCGCCGAGCAAAGAACCGTGCACGGCCTGCATTCTGTGAAAACTTGATCGGAACAGGGCCTTCGACTTCGTAGGCTGAATGGCTCTTTCTCCGTGCCCATGGCTCTCGAGCAACTGCGCATCGCCTCCCGCCGCAGCCAGCTGGCCATGGTGCAGACCAACTGGGTGAAAGCCGAACTGGAGAGAGCGCACCCAGGACTGGCCATCTCCGTGGAGGCCATGGCCACTCAGGGCGACAAGATTCTCGACGTGGCTCTGGCAAAGATCGGCGACAAGGGTCTGTTCACGAAGGAACTCGAAGCCCAGATGCTGGTCGGTCGAGCAGAGATCGCCGTGCATTCACTCAAGGATCTGCCCACCAACCTGCCCGAAGGACTGATGCTCGGTTGCATCACCGAACGGGAGGACCCGGCGGATGCGCTGGTGGTCAACAGCAAAAATGCCGACCACACACTGGAGACACTGCCTGAGGGATCCGTCGTCGGGACCAGTTCTCTGAGACGACTCGCCCAGCTGCGCCACCACTTCCCCCATCTTCAGTTCAAGGACGTGCGCGGCAACGTGATCACGCGCCTGGAAAAACTCGATGCCGGCGGATATGACTGCCTGATTCTTGCCGCCGCAGGCCTCACCAGGCTGGGGTTCGGCGACCGGATCCACCAGATCATTCCCGGACACATCTCGCTTCACGCCGTGGGACAGGGGGCTCTCGGAATTGAATGTGTGAGTGGCAATCAGGACGTGCTCAACATCATTCAGGTGCTCGAACATGCCCCCACGGCGGG
>CAYWOE010000167.1:0-2994 GCA_964459855.1 uncultured Synechococcus sp.
ACCAGGGTCTCGGGCAGGTTCTCCCTCCTGGCCACGTAGACCATCTCCTCGGTCACCACGCCCTGACGGGCGAAATGCATCTGGGAAACGTTGGACTGTCCGCGACGGGACTGAACCCAGGAAGCACGCATGATCCATTCAGCGAAGGAACTTCCAGGAGCCGGCCAGCTGGCCGCCGATCACATTGGTCACTTCCCTGTCGCCGGAATGACCCGGATCAGGTTCAGAGGGTGTGATCTCAGCCAATGGGATCGCGAACGATCCAGGGCACCCCTAGTGGTGCCCAATTACTAGCAACAGGGTTTGAATCCCACCGTCACCGCGCCTGCAATCCGTTCAGTGCAGCTGCCACGACCCGGTGATCCCTGTCCTGCTGCAGAGGCAGCAGCAGAGATCTCGCCTGATCTCCAATCGGCTGGCCAGCAGCTTCACGCACAATCCTTCCGAGGATCTCGGCTCCGCTGACACGAACCGTGCCATCGGCATCGGTGATCGCCGCACTGGCCAGCTCCAGCAGCCAGGTGAAATCGATCTCAGGCTGTTCAGCCAGAGCCGAAAGAATGCTGCAACGCACGAGCCATGCACTGTCGGCGTCAAATGCCGCCTTGAGCAGGGGCCAGGATCGATCAACGCCGTAGCTGGCGAGAGCATTGGCCGCTTCCGCGCGCACATTCGCATCACCATCACTGCGCAGCAGACGCTCCAGCACAATCCAGCCCTGCTCGGTGCGCTTGTAGCCCAAACCGCTGCAGCTGAGAGACCGCACCAGAAACGCGTCCTGCTCACTGCCCAGCACCAACAGAGGAACGGCTTGCTCATCGCTGAAGAATCGCAACTGGGTGAGCGCCGGCATGGCCCGCAGTGGATCACCCGAACCAATCGCCTCCCGCAGGGCATCGAGATCAGGTTCAGCTCCCTGAGGCTGCTGCGGTGTGGATGCCATCAACTCATTCCTCCTGTAAACGACTGCTTCGCAAAGCCACCAGCAGCTTGTGGCGCCGGCGGCGGCGACCCACCACTGCGTGGATCACCAGGCCGGAGCCCACCAGGATGGCAGGAACGGACTGCCATCGCTCCGTGGCCTCCCGCTGAAAGAGTGCCAGAACCCCCAGACACACGAGCAGGGGAGCTGCCAGGGACAACAGCACATGCAGCCGGGTCCGAGGCGGACGATTCATGTCAGCGGCTCCCAGGCCAGCATCGTTGCGGTGAGGACCCGAATACCCACCTCCAGACAACCCTCATCAGGCAGAAAGTGGCCGTTATGCAGCGGCGCACAACCCTCAGGACCCGCCACACCAAGGCGAAACATCATCCCGGGCAGATCGCGGATCAACTCTGCAAAATCTTCAGCCCCCAGAGAGGGTTGTTCCAGCCTCAGAACCTGATGAGGCCCGAGCTGCTCAATGGCACAACGTTCCAGCAGAGCCGTGAGTCTGGTGTCGTTATCCACCGGCGGAGCGATGCAGCGGTAGCGCACCGTGGCGGTGGCACCGAATCCCTCACAGAGGGCGCGAACCGTCTGCTCAATCCAGACGGGCAGCTGATCATGCACGTCATTGGACAGACAGCGCACCGTTCCCAGCAGATTCACGCGATCGGCGATCACATTGAAAGCCTTGCCTCCCTCGATTCGCCCGAAGCTCACCACCACTGGATGCAAGGCATCAAGCCTGCGGCTGATGGCTTCCTGGAGACCGGTGACAACCCTGGAGGCGATCCAGATCGCATCAACCGACTGATGAGGCCTGGCTCCGTGGCCAGCCTGACCAATGATCTCGATCTCCAGCTCCCCTGCCGCGGCCGTCAGGCTGCCGCTGCGCAAGCCGACACTTCCGACAGGCAGGGAGGGGAAAACATGCAAACCAAACAGAGCATCCAGGCCCTCGGTGGCTCCCGCTTCGCGCATCCAGCGGGCACCCTGGGCGATCTCCTCCGCAGGCTGAAACAACAGACGCATCCCAACGGGCAGCTGCGGCTCAGCCGCCAACAAGCGAGCGACGCCCAGACCGACCGTGCTGTGCAGGTCGTGTCCACAGGCATGCATCACTCCCTGCCGCAAGGAGGCATAGGGCAGTTGCGTCTGCTCTTCGATGGGAAGTGCATCCATATCCACGCGCAATCCGATCTTGGGGCCCTGCTCAGGACCGAGGTCGGCCACCACACCCGTGCGACCGATCCCTTCGCGAACTCGCCAACCTGCCTGGCGCAGATCGCCTGCGATCAGTGCAGCGGTGTGATGTTCCTCACCACTGAGCTCGGGATGGGCATGCAGATGGCGCCGGAACTCGATCAACTCCGGCAACAACGTTTCAAGGCGCTCTGACCAGGTGGTTGCGATGTTCATATCGCCTCCAGAGCGAGAAAGCGCTCCAGATCAGCAATCGGCTGGGGCGGCCAGCGACGCACCTCGGCCAGCCAGGCAGAGTCGCGATAGCTGGGATCCAGACCTGAGGCTGCAGCCCAGTGACTTTCGGCCTCCCCACGGGACCCCTCACGCCAGAGCAGGGCACTCAGTGCCGCTCGAGCGTCAGCAAACAGCGGATAACGGCGGATCAGATTGCGCAGGTTGCGCTCCGCCTCCTTGAGATCATTGAGCTGGTAAAGAGCCAGCGCATCACTGGCTCTGGCCATCGCAAATCCAGGTCTGGCATCAGCCGCCAATCGGTAAAGACGCTGAGCCTCCTGCCAGTCACCCTCGGAGCCACGCACATTGCCGAGGTTGTAGAGAGCCGAAGCATCGCCTGGATCTCTCGCCAGGATCCAGTCGTAATCGTCTGCCGCTTCAGACCAGCGCTGCAAGGCCTCTTCAGCAGTCCCGCGATTGAGATGGGGGTCAGCATCATCCGGGGCCAACTCCATGGAGCGGGTCTGGTCAGCGATGGCTCCCTCCGGATCGCCAAGCATCAGTCGCACATTGCCGCGGTTACTCCAGGCCGCAGCATCGTCGGGAGCCATATCGAGAACCTGATCCCAGATTGGCAGCGCCTGCTG
>CAYWOE010000168.1:0-2979 GCA_964459855.1 uncultured Synechococcus sp.
TCGCATCAGGACGCAGCAGCGAGCACTATGTGAACTGCAAGCCGGTGGCCCTCAGCGGCAGCGGACTGGCGCTGCTCAGCCCGGCCATGCTGGCTCTGGTCGAAAGTGATGCCGTGGCCGTGGGCGGCCTCACCCTGGGGGCGGACCCCCTGGTGAGCGGGGTGGCCATGGCGGCCGCGCAGCAGGGTCGCGATCTCGATGCGCTGATTGTGCGCAAGCAGGCCAAAGGCCATGGAACAGGTGCCTGGCTGGAGGGTCCACTCCCTGAGACCGGGTCCCTGATAACGGTTCTCGAAGATGTGGTCACCACAGGCGGATCGTCCATCAAGGCCGTCAACCAGCTCAAGCAAGCCGGTTACTCCGTCCAGCGCGTGATCACGATTGTGGATCGCGAAGAAGGTGGTCACGAGGCCATGGATGAGGCTGGTCTGCAACTGGTCAGTCTGTTTCGCCTGAGCGAAGTGTCTGCAAGAGCCAGGGAGCTGGAACAGTGACCAACGAGAATCTGGCCAACGCCATGCTGATCTGGGATGCACGATTCCCCCTGTTGCGTCTTGAGGGCAGCGGATGCGGCAGCTTTCTGCACGGCCAGACCAGCGCCCGTGTGACCGGATGCGCCGATGGCGATCTGATCCAGGCCTGCTGGCTCAATGCCGCGGGCCGGGTGCAGGCTCTGCTGGAAATCCGCCTGGACTCGGCTGGCGCCGATGTTCTCGTGCTGAACGGTGACATCGACAGCGTGAGCGCAGGATTTGATCGGGTGATCTTTCCTGCAGACCAGGTGCGGCTCGGCCAGCAGCGGCAGCAGCGTCGGATGCAACGCCTTCAGGCAGACACGATGCCTGACCTCCAGCAGGTGATCTGGCTGGATGACAGCGCCGATCCACCGACCCCCTGGCAGGACCCTGCACCTTGCAACTCCTCTGAACTGGAGTGCTGGCGAAACAGGCAGGGATGGCCACTCTCAGAACAGGAACTGACCGGAGACACCAACCCCTTTGAACTGGGTCTCATGCATTGGATCGAGCTGAACAAGGGCTGTTATCTGGGTCAGGAAACCGTGGCCAAACTGGCGTCCCGCGGGGGGGTGAAACAGGAACTGCGCTGCTGGAGGAGCACGGCCGCAGATGGACCGGTCCTGGCGGTCGGAGATCAGCTGAGCCTGAACGACTCACGAGCAGGTGTCATCACCAGCGTGTCCAGCGACGATGCCAGTGGAGACTGCTTCGGGCTTGCCTTCGTCAGACGTCAGGCACTCGACGCCGAAACGCTGCTGGCGGGGAACAGTGGTGTGGAGGTGTCGATCACGCGACCCAGTGCCTTCTGCGAGCCACCCACACGGGACTGAGAGAGGTTGTCTGCCGCCAGCAGCCACGCGGCCACGGCCCAGGTGGCCATGCCGTCATCGCGGTTGTAGGTGAAGATCCAGCGCAATGCCTGAACATGTCCTCGATCCCGAGGTCCGGTGCCCCGCCACTGCCGCCACCAGAGCAACGCCCTGGCACCGTCAACCCCGGACTGACTCCAGCTGAATCCAAGCCAGGTGGCCACCGGCTTCAGCCCGTAACTGCTGAGGGGAAGCCTCCAGTGACGGCGAAGCCTGGCATGCACATCCACCAGACGGCACCTCAGGGCATGACGCTCGACATCACTCACGCCCTGACGCTGGGCCATCTTGCAGAGGGCCAGCGATTCGGTTTCTCCGTAATGGAGAACCGGCCAACCTTCATGACGCTTCAGAAATCTCCTGATGCGTTGCCAGCAGCGCGCCTCACCGTGCTCCTGCAACATCAGAAGCGGATGGTAGGTGGCCCTGTCAAGGGCCCAGCGACCCTCGCGATCACGGGGAAGACAAACAAACCCATGCAGAAAGTCGTCGCGGGCATCTGGGTCGGATTCGATGTCATACAGCAGCACACCGGGTGCATGGATCAGTTCCGGTAGAGCCGGTGCGGTATCGAGCGCTTCCTCCTGGCCATCCCGCTGTGCGCGAGCCTGCGCCACAAGCGGTGCCGCCACGGCTCCGTGCTGTTCTCCAAAGCGCTGCAACTGCTCAGCCAGGAGCTGAGGGTCGGCATCCGCCAGAGCATTCAACCCATCAATGCCAAGTTCAAGCAGCATCTCCCGTCTCTTGGCACCGATCCCACTGACTTCACTGAGATGACCGATGCGTCGGGCCTCGGCGTTGCAGACACCACGCCAGCTGCACAGAGAACACTTGCGCCGGTCTGAAGCGAGCGGCGGTGGCTCGCTCCGCTGCAGATCAGCAGACAGTTTGTGCAGCGCCTCATCGAGCTGGCGTTGAAGGTTCTCACCCAGAGCAACCGTGTTCTTCTCGAGGTGGCGGCCTGCCCCCGCCACAGCCAGACCGGCGTTCACGGGAGCCTGCTGGTAGGAAGCCAGCAAACGGGCTGACAACGCCAGCTGAAGACGATGTTCTCTGGTGAGCCGTCGTCCCTGCCTGGCCAGCACGGGGCGATAGACGTAATCACCCCAGCGACTGCGGCCGGGCTGACGCTGCAGCAGGGCTGGATGCGCTTCAAGGCTTTGACCTTCCGCGGTGCGGCCACGCAGCCGCAGTCCCACCACACCGACATCGCCACGTTCGCAGGCGGCAAGCCCATGGCCTGGCTTGCGCGGCAGCAGTGCAACGAAACTGCGCTGCTGATCATCGAGCTGAAGCGTTCGATGGGCTGTATAGACACGCTTGCTCTGGTCACCATGGCGATCGAGCCAGGCCCGGCGTCTGCAGCGGCTCCAGCTGCGCAGCAGTCGGTCCGTGAGCGGCTTGTCAGCAGAAGGGGTGTCACCCATAGACCGAGGTTAAGGCGGCCAGCTGCTAAATCCAGATGGATTGCAGGCTCGCCATGGCGTCGGCTCCCCTCCCACTGCGCGCAGCTCCGATCCGTTTCGGCACCGATGGTTGGCGAGGGGTTCTCGGAGTGGACATCACCGTGGAGCGTCTGCTGCCGGTGGCGG
>CAYWOE010000169.1:0-2944 GCA_964459855.1 uncultured Synechococcus sp.
TGGCCTTTTGATCATCGATGAACAGTTCGTCTCCATCGAGGATCTCTTCAATGGTGGCCTTCTCCGAGTTGGCAACAACCGGAGCAGTTCCAACCAGTGAGATTGTCAGGCAGGAGCTGAATGCGACGATCTGGCGGAGGAAGCTCATCGGTTCGATCGATCTGATCAATCAAATCCTGACATCGTTCGCCCTCGTTCACTCCCGGTTCGCTTCAATCGCTTCAATGAATGTTGTCGCCTGAACGAATCCTGTTGAGAGCTCAAGGCTCAAGGTGTTCAGTGCTGACTGGGATTGATGAGTGCAAGTCTTGTGTTGATCTGTGTTTGCCAGCGGATCGATTCTGAACAGTTGTCCAGCACCAGGTCCGCCTGCTCACATTTCTGGCTCAACGGCCATTGGGCTGCAATTCTCGCTGTCGCTTCGTCCGTGCTCAGGCCGTCTCGCTGTCTCAGCCGCTCAAGCTGCTGGGCCGGCAGGCAGTGAACCAGCCAGATCTCGGAGACCAGCTCGGTGAGGTCTGCTTCAAACAGCAGTGGAATCATCAACACGATGGTTGCGGTCTCTGCATGCTTCGCCAGTTCAAGCTCGAAGCGCGCACGCACCACGGGATGGATCAGCTGCTCGAGCCATCGGCGTTCCTCCATGTTGTTGAAGACGATCCTCCCAAGTTCGCGGCGATTGATTGCGCGCTGACCGCCGCTGCGTCCGTGATCTGATTCAGGCGTGGTTTCAACCGGCGAGCCGTAACGCTCCAGCACCGTTTCCGAAGCCTGAGTTCCTGGCTGGAGCGCCTCATGGGCATAGAGGTCTGCATCCAGAACCACCATCCCAATAGCTTTCAGATAGTCGGCGACACTGCTCTTGCCGCTGGCGATCCCACCGGTGAGACCAATGCGCTGCTGCGCTCCTTGCCAGCGGGTTGCTCTCAAGCGCTGGTGCGTGGTGACTGATTCCAGTCTGTAACTCCCCCTTTGTTCGCCGCGGGACACCGGCGTTTTGAATAAGCCATGTGGATCGCTTGTTCAGGCCTTTGATGGCGCAATCTTGCAGCTGGTCGCCGATTGAAGGCGGGATCACGGCTCCCTCAGGCTTTCAGGCCGCCGGCATCACAGCGGGCCTGAAGGAGTCCGGCAAGCCGGATCTGGCCCTGTTGCTGGCACCTCAGGATGCTGTGTGTGCAGGAACCTTCACGACCTCTTCGGTGCGCGCCGCCTGTGTTGATCTCTGCGCTGAGCGGTTGCAGGTCAGTAAGGGTCAGTGCAGAGCTGTGCTGGTCAATTCAGGCCAGGCCAATGCCTGCACGGGCGACCGGGGCCTGATCGACAGCCGGCGCGCCACTCAGGCTCTGGCTGATCGTCTGGGAGTGTCTGTCGATCAGGTGCTGATCTGCTCCACAGGAGTGATCGGCGTGCCCATCCCCATGCGGCTATTGCTGGCGGGTCTTGATCCGCTTGTCGACGCTCTGGACTCGGGTGGAGGTGCTGCCGCTGCAGCTGCCATCCTCACCACTGATCTGGTGGAGAAGCAGATCGCCTTGGAGGCCGACATTGAAGGCCGCAGGGTGCGTATTGGCGGGATGGCCAAGGGCTCGGGAATGATTCACCCGGATATGGCCACCATGCTTGGCTTTCTCAGCTGTGATGCAGGAATACCGGTGAATGTCTGGCAGGCGATGGTTCGCCGCGCCGTTCAGCGTTCCTTCAATGCCATCACCGTGGATGGTGACACCAGCACCAATGACAGCTTCTTGGCCTTTGCCGCAGGTGAGCCTCTCCCCGTTGATCATTTCGAGCTGATTGAGCAGGGGGTGACCCTGGTATCGCAACACCTTGGGCGTTCGATCGCCCGTGATGGTGAGGGGGCGACCTGCCTGATCGAGGTCGTTGTGGAGGGCGCTGCCTCAGAGTCGGATGCGCAGCAGATGGCTCGCACCGTTTGTGGGTCGTCGCTGGTGAAAACAGCTGTGCATGGCCGCGACCCCAACTGGGGCCGGATTGTGGCCGCTGCCGGGCGCTCCGGAGTGGTTTTTGATGCGCAGGCGATTTCGCTCTGGATCGGTGATCATCACTTGCTGGAGAACGGCCAACCCCTGGGATTTGATCGATTGGCGGCATCGACCTATCTGCAGCAGCGGGCTGAGGGCAGCTACCTCCTCGACGACACCGTGCTGATCCGACTCGTCATCGGTTCCGGTCCCGGGGAAGGTCGCGCCTGGGGATGCGATCTGTCTGATCAATACGTGCGCATCAACGCCGACTACACGACCTGATCGATCGGAGCTGCACCCTCAGCGTTTAGGGGCGAAGATGGGTTCCACCGGATCTCCGGTGCCGCCCATGCCTGCCACCGCGATGACAGCCACCACCTCTGATCAGCAGCGGTCCAGGCGACCTCGTTTCTGGGTTGGTCCTCTGTTGGCGGGTGCCTGCTTCGCGCTCGGTTATGGCATCACCCAGCGGGTGGTGCTGATGCAGCAGGGGTGGGAAAAACCGCAGCAGGCCACGTTTCGCCAGAACAGCTTCCCCGGTGAGTCTCTTGATGGGCTGAGGCGTCGTTACGGCGCTGATCAGCCTCTGATGGGAGACGTTGCAGCCAAGGAAGCAATCGACGCTGTGCAACGCAAGGCCAATCAAGAGGCCGAGGCCATCGCCAAGGAGGCGCAGCGACGCGAGCAATCCCAGCAGGCTGCCGCTGCTCAGCCATGGCCGGTCACCGCCCAGCCCGAGTCCACAGCGGCGCCGGTTGCGGCGCCAGGTCAAGACCCTGTTGATGAGGTCGTCCCTGAACCGGCACCGCCAGCGGCTGTTCTGCCTCCCAGCCCGGATCCATTGCCCGACGCTGAGGTGCCTGCCGCTGTGGTGGCGCCGGAGCCTGCCGTTGTTCAACCACGACCAGCCATCGACGAATCGCTGATTTTCCGGGCACCTCCGGATGCACCGCCAG
>CAYWOE010000170.1:0-2909 GCA_964459855.1 uncultured Synechococcus sp.
CCCTGCTCACGGATGCCTGTCGCTGCTTCCGCGTGGCCATGGTCGAAGGCATCGAACCGAACAGGGCCAGGATTCAGAGGGATGTTGAACAATCGCTGATGCTGGTCACCCCCCTGGCGCCGATCATCGGCTACGACAAGGCAAGCGCCATCGCCAAATATGCCCATGAACAGGGGCTGAGCCTCAGAGATGCGGCTCTGGATCTGAACTACATCAGTGCAGAAGACTTCGACCGCATCGTCGACCCTGCGGATATGGCACGACAACAGGGCTAGACGCAGACAGCCACGGATCAGGAACTCTCAGGCAGCGCGTTCGGTGGCGGGATTGAGCCCTTCCGAGTCGGCAGCCGCGGCCTTCTGAAGATCATCGGCTTCCGCAACTGGAAAGCGGTTGATCGCCTTGAGTGCCTGACGGGCATGGCTGCGCAACTGCTCACTGATCGCTTCGCAGTAGGGGACCTGTGCCAGCAGATCCACGGTGCGGCGCATGATCCGCACCACATCGCCTTCATCCAGGGAGGTGTTGGCGATCAGATCATTCCAGGCTGTTCCGCTCGCCCACGCCTCCACCAGGCCCATCAGCTCAGGCTCCCACCAGGCGGGAACCACCACCTGATGACGCTCCTGAGCCCGCAGGAGTTCACGACGGATGCCGGAAAGGTCATGCAACGCCTCCTCCGCACGGGGCGGCGGCGGGAATCCACTCCAGAGATCCGGACGGTTCACCTCAGTGCTGATCGCTTCAAAGACCGCCGCCAGCTCCGCCGGAGGCAGATCATCGAGATGACCACTCATCAGAGCCAGACCCAGCCAGAGTTCGTTGTCACCACGAAGTGCGGCCACCGTGCGACCGATCTCGGTGGGTTCGAGGTCATCAAGCGCTGCGAAGTGCTGAAGGATTTCCATCAGAGCGAGGAAGGTCTCCCAGTGACGGTTGGCACGGTGATGGAGCAGTTGCTGTCGCTCGCTGATCTCCAGCTCCAGTTCCTCCATCCGCCGGCGGTGCTTCTTGAGCTGCTTGCGATCTCCCCAGCGATGGGCGGGGTGGGCCTCCAGATCGGCCTCAAGTGTCTGCACGGTTTTTGCCTGAGACAGCACTTCACCCGCCAGGTCGTACTGAGGGGTTGTCATGTCATGACGCTTGGCCATGTGCCCCACCGCCAGAGCAAGACCACCGCTGTTCTGATCGCCATGGCGCAGTTCACCGGCACGCGTGAGATCAGGGGTTCGGATTCCATCGACCTGCAGACAGCTCAGCTCTGCATGCAGGCTGACAACCGCCTGACAGGGCAGCATCAGCCAGACATTGTCATGGGTCAGGCAAAGCAGCAGCGGGAACTGTCCCGGTCCCTCGCACTTCTCCACGATCACCGCTGGTGTGACCCCGCCTCGCAGTTGCGGGGACTTCAGACTCACCAGAGTGCCCACACTTGCGAACTGCAGCGCAAGGGTGAGCTCATGCGCCAGGGTTTCCTCAGCCTGTTGCTGAAGGATGCGCATCAGCCGCCGCTCCTCGCGCAAACGACCGCGACGCTTCTCGTAGTCCTCGAAGTCCTCCCACGGCACATCCCCTGCCGAACCCTGCAACTGCCCCAGCTGCAGACGCAGCTGCTCGAGGATTTCCTCTTCCTCGACCAGATCAAGACTGGCCAGGTATCGCCCGAAGCTTCGTTCCACAAGCTCGCGCGCCTTGGCCAGATCGTGACGCTGAAGCAGGTTGAGAACCATCCCATAGCTGGGAGTGAACTGACTCACCAGAGGGTCTGAAGGACTTGTCGCCAGCTGACCCGCTTCGCGAACACCTTCGAAGCGACTCTGCACGGTGACCACATAGCCCTGGGAGTCGAGTCCGCGCCGCCCGGCGCGACCTGCCATCTGCAGGAACTCACTGGCCATGAGAGGGCGATGACCGCGCTCCGTGCGTTTGGACAATGCCGCGATCACCGTGCTGCGCGCCGGCATGTTGATGCCTGCAGCCAGTGTCTCGGTGGCGAACACCACCTTCACGAGCCCCTGCTGGAACAGCTCCTCGATCAGCTCCTTCCAGGCAGGAAGGACTCCCGCATGGTGTGCAGCGATGCCGCGCAGCAGAGCATCAGCGTGAAGGCCGTCGCGAACGGCTTCGGGATTGGCGGATGCGTAGGCCTTCAGACGCTCTTGGATTCGGGCCTGCTCGGCCTCGGTCACAAGACACTGCACGCCCAGATCGCGCACGGCCTTGTCGCAGCCACGCCGACTGAAGATGAAGTAGATCGCAGGCAGCATCTCGCGCTCCGCCATCTGAGCCACCACAAAACTGATCGGTGGTGGCTCCGGCTGGGGAGGTCTGGGTGAGCGGCCCTTGCGCTTGTGCCCCTTGGGGGCTCGCCAGACCTTGCAGTTGGGATGAAGGCCGGTGCCCTGTTCATTGAGGAGAGGGTGCAGACCCTTGGCACTGCAGAAACCGAACTGGAGGGGTACGGGCCGGAAGTCACTCAGCACAAGCCTGGTGGGGCCATGCACTTTTTCAATCCAATCGGTGAGCTGCCCGGCGTTGGCCACCGTTGCCGAGAGAGCAACAAGCTGCACTGGCGGCGGCGAATGAATGATCGATTCCTCCCAGACCGTGCCGCGCTGGGAGTCATTCATGTAGTGACACTCATCAAGCACCACAGCCTCCACATCGGCCAGGGGATCGTCATGCTCATCCGCTTCGGCATAGAGCATGTTCCGGAAGATCTCCGTGGTCATCACCACGATTGAAGCCTCTCTGTTGACGCTGAGATCCCCGGTCATCAGGCCGACATTCTCGGCTCCGAACTGCTCGCGGAAATCGCGCAACTTCTGATTGGACAGAGCCTTGAGCGGCGTGGTGTAGAAGACTTTCTGGCCATGTGCCATGGCGCGATGAATGGCGTACTCGCCGAC
>CAYWOE010000171.1:0-2895 GCA_964459855.1 uncultured Synechococcus sp.
GGTCGTGGGGGTTCAAGTCCCCCGGTGGGCATCCGTTTCCCTAATTTGGTTCCACTTACTGCGGTCAGCCAATTTCCACCCGCTGATGACACAGGTCCTCGCACAACCAGCAACGCAGGGAGCTGAAACTCGGTTGCGCTCAGTGCCACGCAGGTTTCTGGCGCCTCCGGCAGCGTTGAACCTCACGCTGGCCCTGTTCTTCGGTGGGTACGTTCTGGCCGCTCTCACCATCTGGGGCTGGTTTTCAGCGGGTTGGCCTCTGCCAGTGCTCCTGATCACCGGTTTTCTGGCTCTGCACCTGGAGGGCACGGTCATTCACGATGCCTGCCACAAGTCGGCACATCCTGTTCCGTGGATCAATCAGGCCATGGGGCATGGCTCAGCCCTGCTGCTCGGGTTCAGTTTTCCTGTGTTCACGCGAGTTCATCTCGAACATCACGCTCATGTGAATGATCCGTACAACGACCCTGACCACATCGTCAGCACCTTCGGTCCTCTCTGGCTGATCGCTCCCAGATTTTTCTACCACGAATGGTTCTTTTTCCAGCGCAGGTTGTGGAAGCGCTGGGAACTGATGCAGTGGGGCCTTGAGCGCAGCGTGTTTCTGGTGATTGTGCTTGCTGCGGCCAAGTTTCAGTTTCTGCCTTTCATCTTCAATTGCTGGTTCGCTCCGGCATTGATGGTGGGCGTCACCCTGGGACTCTTTTTTGACTACCTCCCGCATCGGCCTTTCACCTCCCGCAATCGCTGGAAAAACTCCAGGATTTATCCAGGCAGATTGATGAACTGGCTGATCATGGGTCAGAACTATCACCTGATTCACCATCTCTGGCCCTCCATTCCCTGGTTCGATTACAAGCCTGCCTACGAGGCAACCAAGGAACTTCTTGACTCCAAAGGCTCGCCTCAGCGCCTGGGAATTTTTGAGACGCGCCGAGATGGTTACAACTTCCTCTACGACATTCTCGTTGGTGTCCGCAGCCACAAGCGCCGCAGGGGAAAACTGCGTCGTGTGGCCAGATTCATGCCCTTGAAAAGGTTGAGGCGACTCTGGCTTGGTTTTGTCGATCAGATCGCCATCAAAACCGAGCAGCGACGCAGCTCGTCCCGCTGATCATTCGGCCAGGATTCTGGGAACTCTGAAGAAGTCACCCTCCCTCAGTGGTGCCTGATCCAGAAGTTCTTCACGCACCTGTGTCGGCTCCACCCTGTCGTCACGAGTGGCATTGACCACCTCAACCGCACGGGTGGTGGGTGGAACTCCCTCAGTGCTCACCCCCTGAAGCTGGTCCACGTAATCGAGGATGCGCTCAAGCTGCCCTGTGTAGGTGGTGATCTTCTCCTCAGGCAGATCGAGGCGGGCCAGCTGGGCGACCTTGCGGACATCGTCGGCGGTGATCTTGCTCATTCAGCGCTGAGAAAGTGTTCAAGATCCTCGCGCAATGCCATCGCTGCTGTGTTCAACAGCTCCCGACCGTGCTCAGCTCTGGCCATGAACGGGTCTGAACCCATGCGGCCATCCGGATAGCGGCGGCGAAAGTCCGCCGGTCCATGAATCGATCCGCAGGGTGCGGCCTCCGGCAACTCACGCTGCTTGCCCACCAGGCTGTCGTGGAGATGCAGGGTGACGGCAATCTCGCTGGGAGTGGCGTGCTGTCCCTCCCGGTTGCCGTAGAGCTCACGGGCGCGTCGCATCACCGGTCCAGCCATGAACCAGTTTGCCAGCCGGCAGCGCAAGCGTGGGGCAACCTCCAGACCGCGGCTTGCCGCCGTGCCGTAGGCCTGGGCAAAGGCAGCCTTGGTTGTGGCGATGTTGCCACCGTGGCCATTGACAACAAGGATCCTCTCGAATCCGTGGGTGGCGAGCGACATGACCAGGTCATGCATCACCGCCAGCAGCGTCGCGGGCTGCAGGCTCATGGTGCCTGCGAACCCGAGATGGTGTTCCGCCATGCCGAAGGCCTGAACCGGTGTGACCAGCACGCCGCTCAGTTGGCCCAGCTCAAGCGCCACGGCCTCTGCGGTCAGGGCATCAGTGCCGATGGCTCCGGTCGGTCCATGTTGCTCCGTGGATCCCAGAGGAACGATGATTCCCTTGCACGTCTGCAGATAGTGATCAATGTCCGGCCAGGTCTGCAGAGCCAGGCGAATGGCATCTCTGCTGGCGGCAGGACCGGGAAGGATGGAAGGCATGCCAGACGCGGCTTTGGCTTGATGATCGATCTTGCGAGGCGGAGCTAGTGCGCTGTGCCGTTGCCGTCGTACTGATCGGTGTTGTAGTAGCCGCCCTGGGTTCCAAAGAACAGGGTGGCTGTCACAAACAGACCGCTGCTGAACAACAGCACGGTGCCGAGGTTGAAGCCTGAAAGTGCAGCATCCATGGCGTCAGATCCGTTTCTCCAAGCCTGGCAGCGGATCGGAGCTTGTCATCATCTGCATGCAGGGATCGTCATCGCCTCCGATCTCACTGCCGCTTTTGGGAATCTCAAGCCACTGTCTCAGTCGGCCGGTGATCCAGATGAACGGAAGGGTGTCGGCCAGAGCAGCGAAGGATTTGAATAGATAGCCGCTGGCGATGAGTGAGATCAGTTGCGGAGCCACCGGTTCACCGGCTCGCACAGGCAGAACCCCCGAGGCGTAATGACTGATCAGCACCACGGCGCTGGTGTCGACCAGCTGGCTCACCAGCGTGGATCCGTTGTTGCGCAGCCAGAGAGCTTTGCCCTTGCTCACGGTTTTCCAGAAATGGAACATGCGCACATCCACGAACTGGGCCGTCAGATAGGCGGCCATGGAGGCGATCACGGATCCGAAGGCCAGGCGCTGGATCTCGAAGAAGGTGGTATCCGGCGCACCCTCCACGCCAGGCAGGGTTCCGCCCAGCCAGAGAATCAG
>CAYWOE010000172.1:0-2893 GCA_964459855.1 uncultured Synechococcus sp.
GGGACTGCCATGGACTGCCGATCGAGCTGAAGGTGCTGCAGTCGATGGATCAGGACCAGCGCCGGACACTCACTCCGATCAAGCTGCGCAAGAAGGCGGCCGCCTACGCCCGCAAACAGGTGGACGCCCAGATGAAAGGGTTCCAGCGCTGGGGCATCTGGGCCGACTGGCAACAGCCCTATCTCACCCTCCAGAAGGACTACGAAGCCGCCCAGATCAGAGTGTTCGGAGAGATGGTCCTGAAAGGGCACATCTACAGGGGCCTCAAACCCGTGCATTGGAGCCCCAGTTCGAGAACAGCGCTGGCCGAGGCCGAGCTCGAATACCCCGATGGCCACACCAGCCCAAGCGTGTACGTCGCCTTTCCTGCAGTTGGACTGCCTGACGCTCTGCGCAACGCTCTCAAGACCGAGGGCATCAACCTGCCGGATGATGCCGAAGCACTGGGGAACGCTCTGAGGGTGGCGATCTGGACCACCACACCCTGGACTCTTCCGGCCAACCTGGCGGTCTCGGTCAACGAACGTCTGGACTACGCCCTGGCCGACGATGGCAACGGTCGACTGCTGCTGGTGGCAGCTGACCTTGTCGACCCCCTCTCGGCAACCCTGGAGCGACCGCTCGTCAGCAAAGCAACCGTCAAGGGAGCGTTACTGGCAGGGCTGAGCTATCGACATCCGCTGCTGGAACGCACGAGTCCCGTGGTGATCGGTGGCGACTACATCACCACGGAATCTGGCACTGGCCTGGTGCACACCGCTCCAGGCCATGGAGTCGACGACTTTCACACAGGTCAGAAAAACGGACTGCCTGTTCTGTGTCCTGTCGATGAGAAGGGAACGCTCACGGAGGAGGCAGGCCCTTTTGCAGGCCTCAACGTCCTCAAGGACGCCAATCCAGCGATCATCGAGGCGCTCGAAACCGCGGGAGCACTGCTGAAGCAGGAGGCTTACGGCCACCGCTACCCCTATGACTGGCGCACGAAAAAGCCCACCATCTTCCGTGCGACCGAACAGTGGTTCGCCTCCGTGGACGGCTTCCGCCAGCAGGCCCTCGATGCGATTGATCAGGTCGAGTGGACTCCCGCTTCAGGGCGCAACCGCATCGAAGCGATGGTGAAAGAGCGCGGTGACTGGTGCATCTCGCGTCAGCGCACCTGGGGTGTGCCGATCCCCGTTTTCTACAACCGCAGTGGTGGCGAGGTGCTGCTCAATGCCGACACCCTGGCCCACATCGAAGCGCTGATCGCCGAACACGGTGCTGATGTGTGGTGGGAGATGGAGGAGGCAGACCTGCTTCCGCCCGCCTACGCCGATCAGGCTGGCCAGTGGCGCAAGGGCACGGACACGATGGATGTGTGGTTTGACTCCGGCTCCAGCTGGGCCGCAGTCTCCAGTCGAAGGGAGACCCTCAGCTACCCCGCCGATCTCTACCTGGAGGGCTCGGACCAGCATCGCGGCTGGTTCCAGAGCTCACTGCTCACATCCGTAGCCGTCAAGGGCCATGCCCCCTACCAACGGGTGCTCACCCATGGTTTCGCGCTGGATGAGAAAGGTCGCAAGATGAGCAAGTCGTTGGGAAACGTCGTCGACCCGATGATCATCATCGAGGGCGGCAAGAACCAGAAGCAGGAGCCTGCCTACGGGGCTGATGTGCTGCGCCTCTGGGTGAGCTCGGTTGACTACTCAGCTGATGTGCCGATCGGTGCCGGCATCCTGCGCCAGCTCGCCGATGTGTACCGCAAGGTGCGCAACACCAGCCGCTACCTGCTGGGCAACCTGCATGACTTCAACCCGGCCTGCGACGCCGTTTCTACAGCCGAACTGCCGCTGCTGGACCGATGGATGCTGCAGCGCACTGCAGAGGTGATGGATGAGATCACGGAAGCCTTCGAGAACTATGAATTCTTCCGCTTCTTCCAGCTGCTGCAGAACTTCTGCGTGACCGACCTGTCGAACTTCTATCTCGACATCGCCAAGGACAGGCTCTATGTGAGCGCTCCTGCGGACCGGCGACGCCGAAGCTGCCAGACCGTGATGTCGATGATCATCGAACGCCTGGCTGGTCTGATCGCTCCGGTGCTCTGCCACATGGCCGAAGACATCTGGCAGAACCTCCCCTATGAGGTTGAGGAGACATCCATTTTTCAGCGCGGCTGGCCGACCGTTCCAGCCGACTGGCGCGATCCGAGCCTCAGTGAACCGATTCAGCGGTTGCGAGAGCTGCGTGCAGCTGTGAACAGAGTTCTGGAGGAATGCCGGAGCCAACAGGAGCTCGGGGCATCGCTGGAGGCCGCCGTCAGAATCGAGCCCCGCAACGCCGAGCTGCACTCGGCGATCAACTGGTTGAACGAGAACGGCGACGCCGAAGCGGACGGCCTGCGCGACTGGCTGCTGGTCTCCCAGCTGCAATTAGGGGGAGAGCCCTGGGCCGAGCTCCTCGCCAACCAGACAGGCGAAACGGCGATCATCGAGGTGAGCAGGGCGCGTGGATTCAAATGCGAGCGCTGCTGGCACTACGAGGCTGACGTCGGACAGCACAGCCAGCATCCGGCACTCTGCGGCCGTTGCTGCAGTGTTCTGGACCGTCGGGATCACCAATTGGCCTGAGCAAGAAGGTCTTGCGGATTCAGAGGGCCGGCAAGACGGGTTTCACCGGCAGGATCCAGGGGGCCCTGAAGCAGTTCCGCCCACTCCAGGCGCGTGTGCTCAGGAAGCACAGAGGCATCCGGATCAAAGGCCGTTGGATGCGTTGTGCTGCTGCTGAAGCCCCGAAAGATCAACAGTTCAAAAGGCTCATCCAGCACAAAACCGTGCAACCTCACCACCCGATCAGGGCTCAGACGTGTGCGCTCTTCAAGCTCCTGAACCAGGGCGATTGACTCCATGATCAG
>CAYWOE010000173.1:0-2880 GCA_964459855.1 uncultured Synechococcus sp.
CTATTTCCTGCCCTGTTGTGCCCCTTCTTTGCGCATCTTTGGTTGCATCTGGTCACGGAATCAAGGGCCATCCGCACTGTTCAAGGCGGAAGCAGCTCACTAGCGTCTGAATCGCGGAATTCGTCCTTGCCCCTTCCATGGCTCTGGCACCCTTGGCTTGCGAGATGAACCCTGCGCCGCTGATCCGGCTTCGACGCCGTGCCCTGCCTCTGGTGATGGGCTTGTCGTTGCTGGCTCCAGCCGAGCTGGTCATGCCGCTGCGGAATGCTCAGGCAGCACAGCAGGTCTCGGCTGCTGCAGGGCTGAAGGCGCAATCCTTTGTGGCTGCGGCCGTGGCTCGCAGCGGTCCGGCGGTCGTCACCCTGGAGACACAGCGAACGGTGAGAACAGCCGCTGGATCAGGACTGCCGCCAGGCCTGCTGATGGATCCCTTCTTCCAACGTTTCTTCGGGCTGCAGGGCACAGCGGTCCCCCGGCCCCGCGTCGAACGTGGGCAGGGAAGTGGTGTGATCTTTGATGGTCAGGGTCTGGTTCTGACCAATGCGCATGTTGTTGAGAACACGGATCTGGTGATGGTGGGTCTGCCTGATGGCAGGAGGATTCCAGGCCAGGTGGTCGGCCAGGATTCCGTGACCGACCTCGCGGTGGTGAAACTCAAGGGAGATGGTCTCTGGCCGACCGCTCCCCTCGGTGATTCGGATCGCCTGCGAGTTGGTGACTGGGCCATTGCCGTGGGTAATCCTTTCGGGCTGGAGAACACCGTGACGCTCGGAATTGTCAGCAACCTCAACAGGAACGTTTCCCAGCTGGGCATCCAGGGCAAGCGTCTGGATCTGATTCAGACCGATGCCGCCATCAATCCTGGAAACTCCGGTGGTCCGCTGCTCAATGCTGCCGGAGAGGTCGTTGGGATCAACACACTGGTGCGTTCGGGCCCAGGCGCCGGCCTTGGATTTGCGATTCCGATCAACAGAGCGAGAACCATCGCCTCGCAGCTGGTCAGTCAGGGAAGGGCCAGTCATCCCATGGTCGGCATCGGTCTCTCGTCGGTTCCTGCACCAACTCCCGGTGGCGTCGTCCCGCCGGGTGCGGTGGTTCGATCGGTGATGCCAGGGGGACCAGGTGCTCTCGCCGGCCTTCAGGTGAACGATGTCATCCTTTCAGTGGGGGGAAAGCAAGTCCGCAATCCAGCTGAAGTGGTGACAGCCATCGACCGCAGCGGTGTGGGGCAGCCACTGGTTCTCAATGTGCAACGTCAGGGACAGTCACTCGCGCTGACGGTCAGGCCGGTTGAAATGCGCGCGCTGAAAATGCCCTGATCAACTGTCAGGAGTCATCTGAATCCTTGAGTTGTTCAACGCAGCGTGTGATGCATTCCCCATCATCAAGGGAGCAGGTGGTGATGCACTCGAAATAGGTTTCAACCGCATCCCATGTCTGCTCATGATCGCCTGGCTGATTGGGACTTGTTCCACTGACCTCACTGATTCCGGCGGCCTGAGTTTCAGTGTTTCTCATCAAGTGCCGGGATCAGTGATGTCAGCCTATGCACACCTTCAGAGGGGGTAAAGGGAAATAAGTCTTCCTGCCTAACAGATCATGAAGTTTCGTCTTGCCAGCAGTTGGACAGGCTTCACGCAGCATTGCGGCGTCTTGCCTCCCGTTCTTTTTGCTTCTCTCGCTTGGCCTTTCGTCTGGCGTCCTGTTCCGCCTGCCTGAGTGCTGCTGCAGCGGCCTCTCTCTCCTCGGCTTTTTTTTCTACGTAGTAGTCGTAATCGCCTCGATAGAGGATCAGTTCGCCATCGCGAAGCTCGACGATCCGGTTGGCGACCCTTGAAATGAAATACCGGTCATGGGAGACGAGCAGGGCCGCACCCTCGTAGGCACAGAGTGCGTCCTCCAGCATCTGCTTGGCCGGTATGTCGAGATGGTTGGTTGGCTCGTCGAGAACCAGGAGATTGCAGGGACTCAGCAGCATCAGGGCCAGAGCAAGACGTGCCTTTTCGCCGCCGCTGAGTTTGCCGACCTCCTTGAAGACGGTGTCGTTGCTGAAGCAGAAGCTGCCCAGCAGTGAGCGCACCTGGGTCTGTGTCCAGTCCGGAACCGCTTCAAACATGGTGTCGATCACGGTTTTGCCCAGGTCAAGAGCCTCCGCCTGGTTCTGCTCGAAATAACGCGCGATCACGTTGTGTTCACCCAGGCGGGCTGATCCCTCATCAGCAGACTCCATGCCCATGATCAAGCGCAGAAGCGTGGATTTGCCAGCTCCGTTCGGCCCGACGAAGGCGATGCGATCACCCCGCTCCACCTCCAGTTCCGCCCCAAGGAAAAGGATCTGGTCTCCATAGCTGTGGGTGAGGTTCTCGATCACGGCCACCTGGGCTCCCGAGCGGGGAGCGGGTGGGAATCGGAAACTCGGGCCGGCAACGCTTTCAATCGGGGCGTCGACCCGTTCCACCTTGTCGAGCTGTTTCTCCCGGCTCTTGGCCTGGGTGCTGCGTGTGGCACTGGCCCTGAAGCGATCGATGTAGGCCTGCTGACTGGCGATCTCCTTCTGCTGACGTTCGAAGGCCGCCTGAGTCGCCTCCTGCTCGAGCTGCTTCTGTTCCAGATGCGCCGAGTAATTGCCGAGATAACTTCTGGAAATGCCCCGCTCAGTGGCGACGATCTGGTTGCAGACGCGATCGAGAAACGTGCGGTCGTGGCTGATGACGACGAGTGCTGCCGTCAGACTCTGCAGGTAGCCCTCCAGCCATTGAATGGTTTCCACGTCCAGGTGGTTCGTCGGCTCGTCGAGCAGCAGCAGATCCGGATCCTGCAGAAGGATCTTGCCCAGTGCGATGCGCATCTGCCATCCGCCTGAATAGTCCCTGACCAGGC
>CAYWOE010000174.1:0-2879 GCA_964459855.1 uncultured Synechococcus sp.
ACTTCGAGTGCCTGCACGAAGTGAAGCTGATCGTGGATCTGATGGTGAAGGGTGGTCTGTCCGCCATGCGCGACTCGATCTCCAACACCGCGGAATACGGCGATTACGTCAGCGGTCCACGCCTGATCACCGACGACACCAAAGCGGAGATGAAACGGATCCTCGCCGACATTCAGGACGGCACCTTCGCCAGGAACTTCGTGGCTGAGTGCGAAGCCGGCAAGCCCGAAATGAACAAGATCCGCAAACGCGACGGCGACCACAAGATCGAAGAGGTGGGCAAGGGGCTGCGCTCAATGTTCAGCTGGCTGAAAGCCTCCTGATCAGGGCATCATTCAGCCCTTTCTGCTGGTGATCGCCGCGGCCGGTCTCGACCGGCTGATCGGCGATCCGCTCTGGTCGCCTCATCCTGTTGTGTTGATGGGCAAGTGCATCAGCCTGTTGCGTGGCAGGGTTGAGGCCTGGGGCGGGGATCAGCCACGGTTGCTGCGCATCGGTGGCATCGCGATCACGCTGGTTCTGACCCTCGGCAGTGCCAGCTTGGGCTGGATGGTCGAACGGTTGTGCCTGAACACGCAGGGCGTGCTTCAGGTCATTGCCCTTGCTGTTCTGGTGATCGGTCTGGCCAGTGCTCTGGCGGCAAAAAGTCTTGAACTGAGTGTGCTGGCTGTGATTTCAGCCCTGCCCTCCACAGAGGGAGGGGATCTATCGGCTGCACGCGAGAAACTCAGCTGGATCGTGGGCCGCGACACGAGCACCCTCACCAGGGATGAGATTCTGCGCGCCACGGCCGAAACCGCCAGTGAGAACGCGGTGGACGGACTGTTTGCACCGCTGTTCTGGATGTGGGTGGGTGCAGTCCTCTGGAGTCTTGGATTGACGGCCGCTCCAGGCCCCCTGGCCCTGGCCTGGGGATTCAAGGCAGCAAGCACACTGGATTCCATGCTCGGATATCGCAGAGGCCGCCTGCGCTGGCTGGGGACGGCCGGAGCAAGACTGGACGACATGCTGACCTGGCTGCCCTGCCGCCTGGTGATGCTGAGCCTGCCGATCATCAGCCAGCCCTTGCCGCAATGGCCAGCATTGATCAGGTCGGCTGAATCCGAAGGGCGACACGATGCATCCCCCAATGCAGGACGGTCGGAAGCGATCTACGCGCACTGTGCGGGAGTGCAACTCGGCGGCAGAAACCGTTACGGGGATCACTGGGTGGATAAGCCAGTGCTCGGGATTGGTCACCCACGTCCGGATCCAGACGGTGTGATCAGGATCGTTCGGCTGACCAGACGTCTTGAACTGCTTTGGTTACTGGCCGTTGCAGTGTGCAGCTGGAAGCTGAAGGGAAGCGTTCAGTAGGCACCGCGATCCATCGGCAGCAGCAACACTCCGAACGTGCGCAGGATGATGGCCAGATCAAGCAGGAAGGAACGACCCCGGGCGTAGGCAAGGTCAAGCCTGACGCGCTTGGGATAGCTGAGATTGTTCCGGCCGCTGACCTGCCAGAGGCCCGTGAGCCCAGGCCGCACAGCCAGAACCTCATCCATGTAGTCGCCGTAACGACCAATCTCCTTGCTGACAATCGGCCGTGGGCCGACAACGCTCATTTCGCCACGCAGAACATTGAGGAACTGCGGCAGTTCATCAAGGCTTGAGCGACGCAGAAAACGGCCAACCGGCGTGATGCGTGGATCATTCCTCAGCTTGAAATCACGCTCGAATTCAGCGCGCATCTCAGGTGAGCGCTCCAACACCTGGGTCAGAACAGCGTCAGCATCAGGCCGCATCGTGCGGAATTTGATACATCCAAAGCGTCGGTAGCCTCGCCCAACCCTTGTCTGCACATAAAACACCGGTCCAGGCGAACTGAGTTTCACCAGGACGGCCAGAAGCAGAAACAGCGGAGAGCCAAGTCCAAGCACTGCGGCTGAGAACACCACATCACCACTGCGTTTCAGTGAACGCCCGAGGCGACTCTGACCTCTCACCAGCGTGAGTGCAGACAGGCTCGAAGGCGGCGCAGCGATCAACTCAAGGTGACGACGTGAGGCGCGACGGCGGAGCTTCGATGGGGAGGCGGAAAGGACAGCGCGACGAGGAGCACCAACCACTCGTTGTCCCTTGCGTCTCATCCCAATCAACCTCAAGGCCAGGCGTTCGTCAGCGGTCAAGGGCCAGTAGCCGCAACGGCACAGAGCGAGCAATCACCAGTCTTCAAGACATCCAAGCCTGTCTCATGACGCGACTGATTGATCAAGAAGTCTCTCAGGCGATTGCCGACCCCCGCAGCTGTCCCGAAGCTTGGGGCATGGCATCCACCAGCACTGCTCTCAACGATCTTCTCGAAGAAGCCCTCCAGGAAGCTTCGATTGGAGAGACTTCTCACTTCCACTGGCATGCAACAGCTGTGGGAATCGCCGCACTCTGGCAGGGAGACAAAGCCCCCAGCACACCTCCTTTCGATCAAGCCGTGACCGAAGGCCTCGAAGTCGGACTGGACCTCAGCAGAGAGGAGCGGGAGTTTCATCAGGTCAGCGATGGACTGGTGCTCCTGTTCCACTCGTGAAGCCAATCCCGATCGGCACGTCACTCTGGTCTGCTCAGGATTGGATGAACACTGCGATCACGGATCTCTCGTAAGCAGCACAGATCCATATGGATCAACTGCACTCAGAAAAAGACACCCGGGAACCAAAACAAGGTCCTGAAAGCTCTGTTCTCTGAGGACATTGAGCGAACCACCTCAAAACACCATCAAGCCACTCGAGCGGTATTGCCGTTGGACTTGAAAAACGGAGAGGGTGGGATTCGAACCCACGAGGGTGTGACCCCTACACGATTTCGAGTCGTGCGCATTCAACCGGACTCTGCCACCTCTCCCT
>CAYWOE010000175.1:0-2877 GCA_964459855.1 uncultured Synechococcus sp.
GCCATGGCTCGGCGGGGATCATAAAAGCGTTGGCGTCGATACCAGTCGAAAACATCAGCATCGGATTTGTGACCATTGCATGAGAGGCAGGCGGGTACACAGTTTTCAGTGATACTGAGACCTCCCTTAGCTCGAGGTAGGATGTGATCAATTGATTCTGATTGTTTTCCGCAGTAAATACAGCTTTTTCCGGTGTAACTGTGAAGCGACTGGCGCCATCTTCGGACTCGCAATTTAGGGCAGAGATCTTCAAGGAAAACCGCATCCCTGTTATGCATCCGAATCATTCGGTTGTGTGAATTCTGGCGCTTTAGCGCTGTTCGTCAATGTGTTCTTTGCTTCATTTTTGGCAGCTTTTCCAATGTGATTTTTGAGGTTCAAGCCCCTTGTTGTATCCGCCAGGGGTAATAGAATTTCATTTGCTGAATTGTCGTTACGACTTCATCGACGGCCTGCTGCAGCCTTGGGCTGACCCCTTCAGGACTTGTTCGGGTCACTTATCCATTCGATGCCGTGACCCATGCGCAGATGGGCCGGATCAGACCCCGGGGGCTCTGGAAAGGTTCAGTACGCGGCTGGGAATTTCCACTGGCAGCCGCGGAAACGCTGCTCGACCGTTTTGCCACGCGTTTTCGAGTCGAAGATGATCTGCTGCGTTGGCTGGACTGGCACCGTCACCCGCTGCCACCCCTGCCCCATCACCGCGACCTCGTCGCCAGGGCAGATCTCGATCAGCGGCTTGCGGACGGCCGAACTCCATTACCTCATCAGCGCTCCGGTGCCCGCTGGCTGCTGGCACGGCGCGGTGCCTTGCTCGCTGACGAGATGGGGCTCGGCAAGACACTCACGGTCCTGCTTGCGGCCCGTGCCCTGCTGCGTGCTGTCCCGTTGCGCCTGATGGTGATCGCTCCTGTGGGCCTTCACCCTCACTGGCTGAGAGAAGTTGAGTCTCTGGATCTGGAATGCACACTGCACAGCTGGGCCAAGTTGCCGGCCGACCTTCCGGAAGCGGGAACACTGCTTGTTGTTGATGAAGCCCACTACGCCCAGTCGCTTCAGGCTCAGCGAACGCAGGCTCTGTTGCGTCTGGCACGCCATCCGCGACTGCGGGCGGTGTGGATGCTCACCGGCACACCGATCCGTAACGGTCGTCCGATTCAGTTCTTTCCGCTGCTTGCGGCAATGGATCATCCACTTGCCCGAGATCAGCGTTCGTTTGAGGAGATCTTCTGCCAGGGACACTGGAGTGAGCAGGGCGGGCAACGACGCTGGCGTGCCGATGGCGCCACTCGTCTGGAGGAACTGAGGCGTCTCACGCGACCTTTGGTTCTGCATCGGCGCAAGCAGCAGTTGCTGGGCCTTCCTGCCAAGCAGCGTCGTTTTCAACGTGTGTCACTGGCCGCTGATCAGACGCTCGGATTTGATCACCGTCTTCGTCTTGTGGTCGATGACTATCGACGCCGTGTGCGGTTGGGCGAGGTGCGTTCCGATGCAGAATCCCTGGCCGTCCTTACTTCGCTGCGCATGATCGCCGCGGAATTCAAGCTGCCGGCGGCAGAGTCTCTGGTGGAGCGTTTGCGTGCTGATGGTGAGGTGATCGTGCTGTTCAGCTCCTTTGTGTCACCTCTGCAGCTGCTGCAGGAGCGGCTGGGTGGTGAGCTGTTGACCGGCCGTCAAAAGCCAGAGCAACGACAGGCTGCAGTCGATCGGTTTCAGTCCGGTGGAACTGATCTGCTTCTGGCCACATATGGCGCTGGAGGTTTGGGGTTCACACTGCATCGTGCTCGTCAGGTTGTGCTGCTGGAACGTCCCTGGACCCCAGGTGATGTTGATCAGGCTGAGGATCGCTGCCATCGCATCGGCATGGATGGTGGGCTGACCAGCCACTGGCTTCAGCTTGGTCTGGCTGATCAGCTCGTTGATGGTCTTGTGGCCAGCAAGGCCAACAGAATCGAGCTGATGCTTGGTCCGCGCCGAATCAGCGTTGATCGTCAGCCTTTGCCGGCCATGGTGGCTCGGTGTTTGCAGGATTGCTGACGAACTTTCAGCTCGTGCCTCAGCAGGGGGTCTGCGGTGTTCTTCAGGTTTTTGAGCAGGGAAGCGGCTCGGCTCACATCGTTGCAGGCTTGGTCATCGCTCCCCATCAGTGTGTGGAGAAGTGATCTGTCGGTGAGCGGCACCGGATTGTCGGGGTGGCTCAGCACAACGGCGTTGCAGTGATCCAGCGCCTTGCTCAGCCTCTGCAGGCTGAGATTTTCAAGGCAGCTGGAGGCTTTCAGTTGTGGATCGGGTTTTGCCGCGCGGGAACTCCCGACATTCGTGCAGGCCTGGATCATGATCAGCAGTCCACTGATCAGCAGACCACACCTGAGCGATGTGGAATGGCCTGGGATTCGCGGAGTCCTAAGCAATGACAAGGCTTTCAGTAGCTGTACCGATCATCAGCATCCCAGTCCGT
Organism: uncultured Synechococcus sp.; assembly: GCA_964459855.1. Classification (GTDB taxonomy): domain Bacteria; phylum Cyanobacteriota; class Cyanobacteriia; order PCC-6307; family Cyanobiaceae; genus Synechococcus_C. The sequence continues at coordinate 2,459 of CAYWOE010000175.1, forward strand.
CGATGTCTCGCTGCCGGAGGCATTTTCAGCACCGGTCGTGGTGCTTGATGAGCGATTGGATGTTGTCCCACCAAAGAGGTCTCCGAGGTAACGACCGCAGTCCGGATAACTGCCGGGTTCCTCCACAACTGTTTCAGTGATCATCACCGCCGCATGCTGCGGTGACGTCTTGAACAGTCCCCGGCTCTGACGTTTGATCAGTGCGTAGGAGGCTTCGAAGCTCACGCTGTGATCGTTGCCGTTGCTGCGCATGTAGCAATAGACCTGTGCGCCTTTCTTGGAATCGGCACTGGCCGCCTCTGCAGGGGCAGCTGCGAGCAGCATTCCTGCCATTGGCAACAGGACGAGGAGGCGAGTGCGGAGGCTGGCCATTGATGGACAGAGCAGGCGATCTGCGCCAACGTATCGGCTCGCGTTTG
>CAYWOE010000176.1:0-2870 GCA_964459855.1 uncultured Synechococcus sp.
AGGGAGCATCACATCTGGCCGGCTGGACCGGCAGACGCTGAATCCATCAGCGATGCTGAACGGGTTGCTGCTCCGTCAGTCGACGATCCACAACCCAAACCTCCTCAGATGCGACGTCTCTCTTCAACCCTGACAGCTGTCCTGCTGACAGCATGCACGGCGACACAGGCTGTGGAGATCAATGGCCAGTCCAGTTTTGTGGCGGTGCCAACCAAGGCGAAGCTCACCAATTACCGCTGGTACGCGTTTGAGTGCTGCGCCGTCTACTACGTGACTCTGGAATTCCCAGTGGGTGCAGGCGCTGATCTGGCGGGCATCACTCTCCAGCAGATCCGGGGAGCGCAGGCCGCTTTTTATTACGGAGCCGTACCCGTCAATGCCTTCATCGGAACACCACGTCAACAGGGACGATCACTCGAGGTCAGTGCGGAATTCAGCGATGACGCTCGTTCGGTCGACGTCCGATTCCTGTCGGCGGTGACTCCGGGAGAAACCGTCACGGTTGCCTTTCAGGCAGGACTGAATCCACCGGATGATCTCTACACCTTCTCACTTGCTGCCGTTCCCACAGGACCCAATCCCATTCACCAGATGGTGGGGGTGGTTCAGATGAAGATCTTCGAACCCATGCATTGAGTGATCCGGTTGTTCTGCGCAGGCAACCGTCAGCGCTTGCGGCGTGAATCGATCTGCAGCAGGTCGCGCACCCTCTGCACCTGACTGGCCAGCTGTGGATCCGTGCCCAGCTTCTTCTCCACCTGCTCAATGGCATACATCACCGTGGTGTGGTCCTTGCCGCCGAATGTCTCGCCGATGCGCGGCAGGCTCAGCCCGGTGCCCTGACGCATCAGGAACATCCCCACCTGGCGGGCCTGGCTGACGGCACGGCGACGACTGCTGCTGCGCATGTCATCCGCCGTCACCCCGAAGACCTCCGACACCTTGTCGATCACCTGCTGGGGGGTGACGTCAACTCCCTGGCCGCTTGGATCGAGCATGGGCGCGACCGATTCAACGGTCATCGGCATGCCGGTGATCGAGGAGAAGGCCACCGCCCTGGTCAGCGCGCCCTCCAGCTCTCGGATGTTGGAGGTGAAACGACCGGAGATGTACTGAATCAGATCCCTGGGCAGGGAGACACGTTCCTGCTCAGCCTTTTTCTGGAGAATCGCCATGCGCGTCTCCAGGTCAGGCGCCTGGATGTCAGCGATCAGTCCCATGGAGAAACGCGAGATCAGACGTTCCTGCAGCCTCGGGATCTGGCTGGGTGGCCGGTCACTGGCGATCACGATCTGTCGACCCGCCTCGTGCAGCGCATTGAAGGTGTGGAAGAACTCCTCCTGGGTGTATTCCTTGCCTTCGATGAACTGGATGTCATCGACAAGGATCAGATCAGCGGCCCGGTAACGATCGCGAAAGGCCTGCATGCCGTCCTTGCGGATGGCCACGATCAGGTCGTTGGTGAAGGTCTCCGTGGAGACGTAGAACACCCTGGCCTCAGGGTCGATCTCGAGACGGTAGTGGCCGATGGCCTGCATGAGATGGGTCTTGCCAAGACCCACGCCTCCACAGATGAACAGGGGATTGAATTCGCGGCCTGGGGCCTCGGCGACAGCGAGGGCAGCGGCATGGGCCATGCGGCTGTTGGGCCCCACCACGAAGCGGTTGAACACGTAACGCATGTTCAGCCCAGGCAGACGGCGCAGAGCCTTGGCTGGGCGAGCTGGAGGAGCGGCCGGAGCAGGAGCGGGGGTCGGCTGTGCCGGAACCGGCGCAGCCGCCGTGGATCCAGGACCTGCCTGAAGGGTTTCGGCATCACGCGCCAGAACCGACACCGTCACGGGCTGGCCGACGATCTCACCGGCCACATCAGCGATGGTGGTCGCGTAGTTCTTGCGCAGCCAGTTGCTGGCAAAGCTGTTGGGCGCCAGCAGGGTGAGCGTTCCCTCCCGGAATCCGCTGCACTGGGCAGGCCGGATCCAGGTCTCGAAGGTCGGCTTGCTGAGGTTGCTCTGAAGGGCCTGCTGAACCTTGCTCCAAAGCTCACTGCCCGTCAGCACTGCACCCTCCGAATCACGGTGGCTGAATCTACGCACCTCTGGCTGATCGGTCAGTCTTTAATGAGGTGCTGACGACATCACACATCTTCATGGCCTCCGCCCTCCAGCGCCCCCTGCAGCGAGCTATCGCGCTCATCGGTGCCGGGATCATCGGTACCGGGCTCAGCAGCTGCGGAAACGCCTGGAGGCAGCGCATCGGGCTGGATCAGCCCCAGGCCAGCGATCCCCTGCCGGAGGTCAGCGATGGCCCTCGCTCAGCCCCCCTGCAACCAGGCAAGAACATCATTGTCGAGGCTGTCGACCGGGTCGGCCCCGCCGTGGTCCGGATCGACACCGTGAAGCGTGTGGTCAACCCCCTCGGCAACCTTTTCGGAGGCAGAGCGCCGATCCAGCAACAAGCCGGGCAGGGATCCGGATTCATCACCCGTTCCGACGGTCTGATCTTCACCAATGCACACGTTGTGGAAGGCGCGGACCAGGTGTCGGTGACACTGCCCGATGGACGCAGCTTCAAGGGCGATGTTCTGGGCGGTGATCCCCTGACCGATGTTGCAGTGGTCCGCGTGGTGGCGGATCAGCTACCCGTGGCCCCTCTCGGCAATTCCAGCAGTCTGAAGCCAGGGGAATGGGCCATCGCCATCGGCAACCCGCTGGGCCTGGACAACACGATCACCGCAGGAATCATCAGTGCGGTGGACCGCACCAATGCGATCGGCGAAGGTCAGAGGGTCCCTTACATCCAGACCGACGCGGCCGTGAATCCCGGCAACAGCGGCGGTCCGCTGATCAATGCCGCCGGTCAGGTGATCG
>CAYWOE010000177.1:0-2856 GCA_964459855.1 uncultured Synechococcus sp.
CCGCGAGATCGACGCGATCAATGAGCCCTACCGGCCGATCCCCTCGGGTGCCATCTCACTCGGACAGGTCAGGCTGCAGATCTGGTTGCTGCTGCTCAGCGGGCTGGCGGTGGCGTGGGCGCTGGACCAGTGGGCCCAGCACGACACTCCCGTGGTCTTCCTGATCGCCGCAGGCGGATCCCTCGTCAGTTACATCTACTCGGCTCCTCCACTCAAACTCAAACAGAACGGCTGGCTGGGCAACTACGCCCTCGGTGCCAGCTACATCGCCCTTCCCTGGTGGGCGGGCCAGGCACTTTTCGGTGAGCTCACCTGGGCCACAGCCCTGCTGACCCTGGCCTACAGCCTGGCGGGTCTGGGGATTGCCGTGGTCAACGACTTCAAGAGCGTTGAAGGTGATCGTGCTCTTGGGCTCCAGTCACTTCCGGTCGCATTCGGCATTGGCCCCGCAAGCTGGATCAGTGCTGGGATGATCGACCTGTTTCAGCTTCTGATGGTTGCGGTGCTGATTGCGATCGGGCAGCATTTCGCTGCTGTTCTGCTTGTGCTGCTGATCGTGCCCCAGATCACCTTCCAGGACATCTGGCTGCTGCGCGATCCTGTGGCCTACGACGTGAAGTATCAGGCAAGCGCGCAACCCTTTCTGGTGCTCGGCATGCTGGTCACCGCACTGGCGATTGGCCACAGCCCTCTGACCCAAGGCATGTGATCCGCTCCCGTCGTCACTGGATCCTGATCGGCGGATCAGCCGTTGTGGTCGGCAGTGGTGTGGCTCTGGCCCAGTCGGCACTGGTGCGGGCCTTCGATGCCACACTGCCGGATGCACGGGGCATCAGCCGTTTCAACAGGCCCGGCACGATCACCCTGCTGGCCAGCGACGGGGCGGTGATCCAGAAACTTGGACCGGCAACCCGCGAAAAGATCGAACCAGGGCAGATGCCGCTGCTGGTGAAGCAGGCCTTCATTGCCGCGGAAGACCGACGCTTCTACGACCACAACGGTGTCGATCTCTGGGGCATCGGCCGGGCACTGGTGCGCAATGTTCGGCAGGGAGCCGTGAGGGAAGGCGCCAGCACGATCACCCAGCAGCTGGCACGCACGGTGTTCCTCAGCCAGGACCGCACGATCACACGCAAGCTCAAGGAAGCGGCCCTGGCCTACAAACTCGAACGCCAGCTCAGCAAGGAGCAGATTCTTGAGCAATACCTGAACTACGTGTATCTCGGCGCCAGTGCCTACGGGCTGGCCGATGCCGCCTGGGTGTATTTCTCCAAGACACCAGATCAACTCAACCTGCAGGAAGCTGCTCTGATCGCGGGCCTGCCTCCGGCTCCCTCGGTGTATTCACCGCTGGTGAATCCGGAACTGGCCCTGGAGCGGAGAGACCTGGTGCTGAATCGGATGCGCCAGGCGGGCTTCATCACCGCGGGTGAAGCCGAACTGGCGAGCTCCAGTCCACTGGATCTCAAACCAGCCATCCCCAAATATTTCAACAGCTCAGCCCCGTACTTCACCAGCTGGGTGGCACAGCAGCTGCCGCAGCTGCTCACCCCTGAGCAACTGGAGGTAGGAGGACTGAAGATCCGCACCAGCCTCAACCTCGACTGGCAGAAGAAAGCCCAGCAGGTGGTCAGAAAGTTTGCCCCTTTCAACACCGAGGGGGTGATCGTGTCGATGGAGCCTGGCACCGGTCTGGTGCGTGTGATGGTGGGCGGCAAAAACTTCAGCAGCAGCCAGTTCAACAGAGCAACCCAGGGACTGCGCTCACCGGGGTCCACCTTCAAGCTGTTTCCCTATGCCGCCGCCATCAGTTCGGGAGTGAAGCCGGAAGACATCTTTGTGGATGCTCCCCGCTGCTGGTCGGGCTACTGCCCCAAGAATTTCCGCAACAAATACCTCGGCAATATCTCGCTGGCGGACGCCCTCAAAAACTCGCTGAACACGGTGGCCGTGCAGCTGCAGGACAAGGTCGGCTTCGACGCGATCATCAGCACCGCGAACAAGCTGGGCATTGGCACTGATCGCCCTCTCGGCAAGTACTACCCGATGGCGATCGGTGCTTATGAGCAGACCGTGCTCGACATGACCGCCGCCTATGCCGCCGTGGCCAATCGCGGGGTCTATGTGAAACCGGTGGCCTTCGAAGAGATCAGAGGACCCGAAGGCAGGATTCTCTGGAGCAGGCGCGTGGACGGGGACAAGGGGCGGCGAGCTCTCGACAGCGACGTGGCTGATGCCATGAACTGGATGCTGCAGCGTGTGGTGACAGGCGGAACGGGTGGTGCTGCCCGACTCGACGACCGACCCGTGGCTGGAAAGACCGGCACCTCGGAAGGAGCCAGGGACCTTTGGTTCATCGGCTCAATCCCACAGCTGACCACAGCCGTCTGGTTCGGCTACGACAACAACGCCGAAACCAACAGCAGCAGCAGCGAAGCCGCCTGGGCCTGGAAGCAATTCATGACCCAGGTCAAAGGCAGCTACAACGTGCAGAACTTCCCGCCCAAACCGGTCCTCACCAGGCCATTCACAGGGCCCAAGAGGCAGGGCCGCACCACAACACCAACCCCCGGTGGTGACGAACCCTTCAGCAGCGGAGAGGAACCAGCTGCACCAACACCGGCCACCCCTCCAAGGCGCTACATCGCACCGGATGATGGCCCTCCTGTTGATGAGAACTTCAGGCCGCTTCCGGTGCAGTGATCACAGCAGCATAGAAACCGTCTCCACCGCTGGGATCAGGCCAGCGCTGCTCTTCTGACTCCAGCTTCAGCGCAGGGTTGGACTGCAGCCAACCCCGAATCTGATCGGTGTTTTCAGAAGGATGAATGGTGCAGGTGGCATACACCAGGCGCC
>CAYWOE010000178.1:0-2841 GCA_964459855.1 uncultured Synechococcus sp.
GGCGGCCGTCGCGCAAGGGGCTTGCTGACTGTCGCGGCAATTGCCATCAATCCCGGGTCAAGTCCGGTGACTCTCAAGTTCAAGAAAGGTTCTGTTAAAAACAGCTTTGAAGCTCCATATCACCCCAACAAATTGATGGGGGTTAAGCCACTGGGACCCAGGCCCTGGAATACAGGTCCCGGTGATGCAACGGCTGTGCAGATCCTCAGGGGTGAGCTGGATCGTAATCTCCCCAGCGAAATTGTCATTCCACCGAACGGTCGAAAAGTAATCGTGAGCAGCGTTCTTCCTGCTCGCGGAATTATGAATGGTCTGCTCCGTGGCAGCAGCAATGGTCCCTTTGAGATGGCAGTCATCGCTGCGGAGGAGACACAGGACGAACGCTCTCTGATTTCAGTTCTCGATCGAGGAAGACTGGCGCCTGGCAGAATTTATCTGAATCGTATTCGAGAGATTCAATCAGGCCAGGTTTTTTCACGTGTGGCCGGAGTTGCACTGGGTGATGAATACAAAGCTTCAATCCAACATGATCTTTCTCAGGGTTCGTTGCATGTTCCCTTGACAAGTACACGCAGGCATCATTTCGGAACACGGGATATCCAGGTCAATCAACTCAGCACTCGGATGCTTGATTCTGCTGTCAACAATGTTGGCACTTATGGAGTACGTTTTGATGTCGATTTAAACCTTGCAGGTCAGGGCGCGCATGAACTTGTTCTCAGCCATCCTGTAGCGTCCGGCCGCTCTCAGTTCACGGCTTTCCGCGGTTCAATCGGCATCAAGACCGATAAGGGATATCAGGAGGTTCATGTCGGCATGCGCTCCGGTCAGAGTCTCTCGATTGCTGACCTTGATCTCAAAGGAGGCAAAAACAACGCCGTCACGGTGAGTGTTGTCTACCCAGCCGATGCAACGCCGGGTCATCTGCTCAGCGTGGTTCCCGTCACTCAGCTGGCCATGCTGCGCAAGAGGGAGCAGATGCTCGAAGCCGCGCGTCAGGCCCAGGCTGAAGCGAAGGCCCGAAAGGTCAAACCGGCACAGGCACCACCGGCCGTCAATGCCAAACCTGTGCCTGAGGTGAAGCCGGTCGTGCCTGTTGCCAAGCCTGCACCACAACCCGTTCGCACCACAGCACCCCCACCACCTCCACTGATTGTGACCCCAAGAGGCGGTGCCAGTGTGATGCCTCCTGCGATGATCATGCCCTCAAGAGTGAACAGCAGTCTTGAGCAGCGATACCGTGATGCCATCCGCGCGCAGCAGGAATGGCTGCGTCGTCTGCAGGGTCGATAATTAAGCCTGCTTGACGGTCAGAACGACACAGCCCTATGAGCGGCAAGCGCATCAGCCTGGAATTGCCTGAGGAACTGGTTGATCAGATTGATCAGCTGCGCAGAGACTGGAAAACCCGTTCGAGGGGGGAATGTCTGCGTCGGCTGCTTGAGGAGATCTTTCAGCCGGATCCGGATCAGCAGGAGTCGTCCGAAGCACAGGCGGATGTGAACGCGGACTTGTCGCCTGAAGAGTTGCGCTCGGGATCTGAGCATTCAGTCACTCCTGCTGGCACCGAACAGACTCACCAACCTCAATACGACGAGGATCGCGCCATCGTTCTGGTTGGCTCAGCTGGCGTGCTTCCGACGAACGATCTTGGTCAGGATCGTTCCAGCGCACCCCAGCCAGCGAAGCGAAGTGCCGGGGGCGGCATCGATCTACCAGGTTTTGTTCGCAAGCGCAGCACGGCCATCCGCGAAAGCCTGACGCCGAGACAGCAGCCCAGTTCAGAGATCCCCCTTGTGCCGGTCATCACTGACGAGCAGATCCAGGACTGGATCGCAGTTGCACTGAACCACTGGGTCAACCTCTATGGATCCAGTCCCGGCCCCACCGTCATGGAGGCCGTGATGCTGTGGATGGCCCGTGACATCTGGCCCCACATCGATGGCTCCGAGGGACGCACCTTCACCTGGAGTCAGATCAACCAATCGATGACCGAATACTGCAAGACCTGGATGGTGCCATCACCACGCTTCGAGCAGGTGATTGTTGCCGCTGCTGTCCTTGAGGACCCATTCGCAAGCGCATCGGTGTCGGAACGCATCCCAACCTTGATTCGCCGTTTTGTCAGTCGCTTCAAGCGCAGCCGCAAGGTCACCTCGTTTGAAACACTCGAATCAACGATGACTCTGCACGGAGCCCTCAAACAGCTGGAACTGCCGACGCAGGCCGGCCAGTCGCTCACACTGCGTGCCATTCGCGATGCCTACAAGCGCAAGGCTGTTGAAGTGCATCCTGATTCAGGCGGGTCAACTGATGCCATGCGTCGCCTCAATGAGGCCTATCAGATGCTGAAAGAGCTTTATCGCCAGAAAGAGATGTCTCGATGATCTCTGCCTGGAATTGATTCAGGACTATTGATGCGTCTTGTGTGAGATGAATGCATCAGTTACCGGTGGCTTTGCTGTTGCACCTTCTGCAAGGCCAGGTGCTGATTGATGACGCCGGACGGTTTGCATCAAGATCGATTTTTTTCATCGTTTTATTTGCAGTGAATGACTCCTTTTATGGTTATTCGCTCCGTCTGTTTTCCGCCCGGTTCACTGGATCCCGGAACACGTCGATCAAATAACGAGATGTCCAGACTGCCTCGGATCCTGTCCAGAGGTCCCTAGGGATTGCTTGAAAGCCAGTCATTGCAGTGAATATTTATTCTGCGTCTCTGCTGTTGACACAGTGACGCAGACTTGCCGGGCACCGATCTGGACATTTGCGCCCGCCTCCTGAGGTTTCGGCGGCTCCTGGGGCTGTCAATGTTGACGTCCGGCTCCAGCCACCATCAAA
>CAYWOE010000179.1:0-2836 GCA_964459855.1 uncultured Synechococcus sp.
GCTGGCAGTGGCAGTGGCAGCGCCTGATGTCCGGCCTGGGTCCAGCGGATGACGAGGGCAACTACCGCAGGCCTGACAGCGCGCCGCTGCAGACCTCGGTGCCGGAAGCCGAGGATCTTCAGGAGCGGCAGCCGGAGCGTCGCCCCCGGCTGCTGATCGGACGCAGCTGTCCCTGGGCACACCGCACCTGGCTGGTGGTGAAACTGCGTGGTCTTGAGAGCACGCTCGAGGTGATGACCGCCAAGGCTGATCACCAGGAGGGGCGATGGCGGCTGGATCCCAGCTGGCTGGGCTGCTCCAGCCTGCTGGAGCTCTATCGCCGCTGCGGGGCGGAACCCAGCTTGCGGGCAACCGTGCCGGTGCTGGTGGATCCCGGCCGCAGCGAGCAACACAAACCACGGCTGCTCGGCAACGACAGCACACCCCTGAGTGAGGCACTGAATCTCTGGCCTGCTGAAGCTGGAGCTCCGGACCTTGCGCCTGAGGGACTTCGGGCACAAATTGCGAGCTGGCAGCAGCTTCTGCAGCCGGCTGTAAATGACGGGGTCTACCGCTGCGGCTTCGCCAGGAACCAGACGTCTTATGACAGGGCGAGTGTCGCCATGGTCGAGGCGCTGGAGGAGCTGGAACGAAGCCTCCAGCACCGGGGCCCATGGCTCTGCGGTGAAACCCTGACGCTGGCCGATGTGCGCCTGTTCCCAACGCTGATCCGCTGGGAAACGGTCTACGCCCCGCTGTTCGGCTGCAGCGCCAGACCTTTGTGGATGATGCCTGAACTCTGGAGATGGCGCCAAAGGTTCATGGCGTTGCCGGGAGTGGAGGCCACCTGCGACGCTGAGGCCTGGCGCCATGACTACTTCGGGGCGCTGTTTCCACTGAATCCCGGTGGGATTGTTCCGGACGCTCCGAAGCTGAGCACACTGGTGAACAGCACCATTTCCTTGCCATGACAACCGCCGATCCCCAGTTCGACGGAATGTATGGACCTTTCACCATCACCTCGACCGATAGAGATGAGGTGCAGCGTTACAGAATCTGTCTGCTGGTCAGCGGCATATCACTGAGCGCTGGTCTGCTGCAGTGGTGGCTGGCGGGGGGGCATTGGGCATGGCTTTGGCTTCTGCCTCTTGGCGTCAGCCTCGGGCTGGCCCTGCAATGGATTCATATCTATCTGCGGCCGCTGCATCGAGCGCTGCAGCTGTTCTGGCTGATCGGCTGTCTGGGGTGGCTGGTGCTGATGCTTCAGGCATCAGCCAATGAAGCCCTCGACACGCTGGCCAGCCAGCCCCTGTGGCTCCTGGCTGTTGGACCCATGTTTGCGGCGCTCACCGGCATCGGCTTCAAGGAGTTCTTTTGCTTCCGGCGTCCGGAGGCCATCGGCCTCACACTGCTGCTTCCCATCGCTCTTCTGGGACGGCTGCTGGGGCTGATCGGCAATGGCCCCTGCTGGATGTTGGTGCTGGTTGCCGGGCTGCTGCTGATCGTGCTCTCCATCCGTAAGTTCGGTATGGAGGCGGCAGCCGATGTGGGAGACAAGAGCGTGTTTGCTTATCTGGACGCTCAGCGCGAAGTTGCAGGCCCGTGAGTCTGATCAGCCTGGTTGATGCCTCCAAGGATTTCGGGATCCGCACCCTCTTCGAAAACCTGACCCTGCACATTCGTGAAGGGGACAGGGTCGGACTGATCGGGCCGAATGGAGCCGGTAAATCCACTCTTCTGCGGGTGCTCTCAGGCAGAGAACCCCTTGGGGGCGGGGAACGGCGCTGCTCCTCCCGTCTGAGAATCGAGCTTGTTGGTCAGGACAGCACGGTGGAGCCTGGTCTCACCGTGCTTGAACAGGTGCTGGCAGGCTGCGGCGAAAAGCGCGAACTGCTGCTGCGCTTCAGCGAGGTGTCTGAAGCTGTCGCCGGTTCCCCTGAAGACACAACGCTGATGCGGGAACTCGGGGCCCTCAGCGAGCGGATGGACGAAGAGGGAGCCTGGGGACTGGAGCAGCAGTGCCAGGAAGTTTTGCAGCGACTGGGGATCAGCGATCTTCATCGGCCTGTGGAGGATCTGTCAGGGGGGTACCGCAAGCGGGTGGGACTGGCCTCGGCACTGGTGGCGACTCCTGATGTGCTCCTGCTCGATGAACCAACAAACCATCTGGATGCAGCGGCAGTGGAATGGCTGCAGAGCTGGTTGGATCGCTATCCGGGAGCCGTGGTGCTGGTCACCCACGACCGCTATGTGCTCGATCGTGTGACACGTCGGATTGTCGAAGTCGACAGGGGACAGGCCTCCAGCATTGATGGAAATTACAGCGCCTATCTGCAGAGGAAAGCCGACCAGGAGATTTCTGAAGCAGCTGAGGCCGCCCGCTTCAAGAGCGTGATGCGTCGGGAACTGGCCTGGCTACGCCAGGGCCCCAAGGCGCGGAGCACCAAGCAGAGAGCTCGCCTCCAGCGCATCGAGGCGATGCGGGCAGCGCCCTTGAAAACCAATCGCAGCCAGCTGGAGATGAGCAGCGTCAGCCGTCGGATCGGCAAGCTCGCCATCGAAGCGGAGGATCTGATGGTCACCGCGGATGGCCAGGTTGATGGCCCTGTGCTTCTCAAGGAGTTCACCTACAGCTTCAGCCCGGAGGATCGGGTCGGAATCATCGGGCCGAACGGCAGCGGTAAATCGACCCTGCTTGACCTGATCGCAGGCAGACGCCAGGCCACGGGTGGCAGCCTTCGCCTCGGGGAAACCGTGCATCTCGGCTATCTCGATCAGCACACCGATGCGCTCACAGAAGGACGTGGCCTGGAGCGCAAGGTGATCGAATTCGTCGAAGAGGCCGCCTCCCGGATTG
>CAYWOE010000180.1:0-2818 GCA_964459855.1 uncultured Synechococcus sp.
CCGCTGAGGATGATCCTCTCGAGTGGGCGCGTCTGGCTTACGCCCGCCTGAAAGCCCAGAAAGAGCTTGAGAAAACCTCGCAGCCCGCGACGTCTGAACCTTCGGGCAGTTCTGAACCGCCGGAGGCCTCATCTCAACAGGCTGTTCCCGATTCAGGAGTGCAGCAGACTGCGACCCCTGAGACCGAGCCAGCTGAGGCTCCTGCACAGGGTCTTTCTCTGCTTGAGCAGGCCGCGGCGCAGCGTCAGGAGCGTCAGCAGCAGCTTGAGCAGGTTTCATCCCCCGCCGTTGCAGAGCAACCAAAGAGTGCTCCCGTTCCGCTTCCGGAAGCCGCCGATCAATCGGATGAGCCCAGTCTGGGCGATTTCGATGAGACCTTCACCTGGTCGGCGGAGGTACTCGCCGCCCAGGGTCTTCGCGCTGATCAGGTCACCCTTGAGGAAATTGACTGGCTTGGTCGCCTCCGTCAGGGTCTTGAAAAGACCCGTCAGGGCTTCGTTACCGGCTTGCTGGAAAACCTCGGCGATGATCCACTCACCCCGGAGGTGCTCGATGACCTTGAATCCCTGCTGCTGAGGGCCGATGCAGGGGTTCAGGCCACGGATCAGGTGCTTGAGGCCCTGCGTCGGCGCATGAATGAACAGGTGGTGGATCCCACCGAAGGAATCCGCTTCCTCAAGGAGCAGTTGCGTGATCTGCTCGATCAGCCGACCCGCGACAGCGGTGTGAAGCTGCTGGCGCCACAGCGCGATCAGCTCAATGTGTGGTTGATGGTCGGTGTGAACGGAGTCGGCAAGACCACCACTCTTGGCAAACTCGCCAATCTGGCGGTTCGCAGTGGTTATTCGGCGATGATTGCAGCAGCCGACACGTTCAGGGCCGCTGCCGTTCAGCAGGTTCAGGTCTGGGGCGATCGCAGTGAGGTTCCTGTGATTGCCAACCCCTCATCCAATGCTGATCCTGCGGCTGTGGTGTTCGATGCCATTGGAGCAGCCCGTGCCAAGGGAACGGATCTGGTGCTGGTGGACACGGCCGGTCGCCTGCAGACGAAGCACAACCTGATGGAGGAGCTGGAGAAGATCCGCCGCGTTGTGGACAGACTTGCGCCTGAAGCCCATGTGGAATCCCTGTTGGTTCTGGATGCCAGTCAGGGACAGAACGGACTCAAGCAGGCAATGGCCTTCGCCAAGGCTGCCGGCCTCACCGGGGTGGTGATCACCAAGCTGGATGGGACGGCTCGTGGCGGCGTGGCTCTTGCAGTGGCTTCCGAGGCCGGGTTACCGATCCGCTTCATCGGTGCCGGTGAGGGAATCCGGGACCTTCGCCCGTTCAACAGTTTCGAGTTCGTTGAAGCACTCCTGGCTGGTCGCTGAAGTTCATCCTCTCAAGATGGATTGAACGGTTCAGCTTTCTGCGGACAGACTTGCTACCTTTCGGTTCCTGACGGGGGTTGCCGTGAGCAGCAATCCACCAAGGCGACATCCGACTTCTCAGCTTCGCCCGGGGTCTTCATCTCTGACAGCGACCACGTCGTTGCGGCAGCTGCTCGACAGCCTTTCGAGGGAGCAGCGTGCCAATCAGGAGCTGCTGGTTTCGATCGGCTTTGCTCTGCGCAGTTTCACCAACCTCAATCGATTCCTTGAGCTTGTGCCTGTGGTGGCAGCTCGTCTCGTGGGGGTGGATGGGGCACTGCTCATCCCATTTCAGGCCGATGGGCGCCTCTGGACTGATCAGTTGCAGATGCTCTCCGTGTTGCGTGCGGACACCTTGCTGCAGGCGGTGATCAACCATGACCCAGGCCGTTCGGCCGGGTTCGGTTCTGATGATGCCCTTGTGCTCGGCCTGGACCGTCTTGTGCAGAGTCACCTCGGTTCAGCCGGTGTTTTTGCAACCTCTCTGGTGGCTCGAGGTCGTCAGCGTGGTCGGCTGTATGTGTTCAACACCACCGGTTCGCTGGTCTGGAGCGACGTCCATCGCCGCAACGTGCAGCTGATCGCAGATCTCACAGGTGTGGCGATCGAAAATGATCAGATGCTCCAGGAGGCCCGCCTGCATGAGCGGGTGGATCGACAGCTCAGCATTGGAGCTGAGATTCAGGCCCAGCTGCTTCCCGATCACTGTCCGGTGATTGAAGGTGTCGAACTGGCGGCTCGTTGCCGACCCGCTTTTCAGGTCGGTGGTGATTACTACGACTTCATTCCCACTCGGCCGGAGCTGATCGGCCGTCGGCGTGAACGTGGCCGCTGGTCACTGGTGATGGGTGATGTGATGGGCAAGGGTGTTCCAGCCGGGCTGCTGATGACCATGTTGCGCGGCATGCTGCGCGCGGAAGTGTTGAGCGGACTGCCGCCTGATCGCATTCTTCACGATCTCAACCAGCTGGCTCTTGAGGATCTCTCCCAGTCCCATCGATTCGTGACGCTGTTCTATTCGGATTTCGACCCGCGGACACGGCGATTGCGCTTTGCCAATGCTGCCCATAATCCGCCCTTGATCTGGCGCGCTCAGCAACGCTGCATCAGTCGTCTGGATGCGCCGGGCCTGTTGATCGGTCTGCAGCCGGAGGCTGAGTATGGGAGTGGTTCAACGGTGCTCGAACCAGGCGATGTGCTGCTCTATTACACCGACGGTGTGACTGAGGCCCCGGGGCTGACAGGAGATCGTTTTGATGAGGCGCGCCTGATTCGCAGCCTTGAAACAGCCTGTCGTTCCGGAACGGGTTCGCAGGGAATTCTCGATCAGCTGTTCAGTCGACTGGACCGGTTTGTGGGTGCGGATCGACAGCTTGAGGACGATGCCTCGATGGTGGTTCTCAAGG
>CAYWOE010000181.1:0-2816 GCA_964459855.1 uncultured Synechococcus sp.
GGTTTCAGCCCCTGGTTGCGCAGCTGTTCGGCCACGGCATCGATCGGTTCGTCATTACCGCCGAAAGCGTCGTAGACCCCGACCAGCTGTTTGGGCTGGAGGGCGGCCAGCAGGGTGCCGATTGACGCCTGCAGTTCACTGTCCGGTTCGGCCGGCCAGGTGGGAACCACCACCGCTTTGGCGTCGCCGACAAGTGCGGTCAGTTCCTGTGGATCGGTGGCCCGAAGATCCACCAGCTGAACCTGTGCGTCGGCTTTGCCGATGCCGTGTGCGATCGCCTGGCTGAGACGGTCCGAGAAGCCGTACTGGCTGAGATAGCAGACGGCCGCATAGCTGTCGCCCTTGCTGCGCTGGCCGCTCCACTCTCTGTAGTCGTTCAACCAGTGGCTGAGGTGTTGGCGCAACAGGGGGCCGTGCCCGACGGCCACGGTGTTGATCTCCGGCAGTGCATCCATGCGCTTCAGCGCCTGCAGAACGCTGCGGGCATTGGGGCCCATCAGGCAGTCGTAATAGAAGCGGAAGTCCGGTGCAATGGCCCCGGGGTCCGTGTCGAACAGGTCCTCGGAGCAGTAATGCAGTCCGAAGGCATCACAGGTGTAGAGCGTGCCACTGCCGTGATCGAAGGAGAAGATCGTGTCGGGCCAGTGCAGGTTCGGGGCGCTGATGAATTCAAAGCGGTGTTGCACCCCGCTGGCAGCGTTGGTGCCGAGATCCAGTTCATCGCCTGTTTTCACAGCCTGCGATCTGAAAGGGCGGTGCACCTGATCCTTGAGGAACTGAATCGCCACCTTCGAACCCACGATCTCGATCTCCGGATTGAGGTCGATCAGATCGCCGATCAGTCCGGAATGATCCGGTTCGGTGTGGCTCACAATCAGGTGATCGATCTCCATCGGATCGATCTGCTCCCTGAGCAGCGGCAACCAGGTGTCTCGGAACTTGGCGTGGCTGGTGTCGATCAGGGCTGTGCGTTCGCCTCTCACCAGAAAGGCGTTGTAGGTGGTGCCGTTGCGCAGGCCGAATTCAATGTCGAAACGGCTGCGTTCCCAGTCGAGGGAACGGATGGCCGTGCTGTCGTGTGCAATCGGCTCACACTGCAGTGAGAGTCGGGGGATCACGGCAGCGGAGTTCGTGCTGTTCAGGCTTGCCGTGACCATGACCGAATCGCGCGTCGTGATCAACTTTACGGAGATCTTCAGGTCATCGGACCCGGGCTGAGGGCTCCGGCGACCCTGGGTAACCAGTCCACCAGTCCCGGCACCGCGATGATCAGGGCCAGAACCGCAACCTGCAGCCCGACAAACGGCAGGGCGCCTCGATAGATATCGCGCGTGTTCACT
The DNA here is from genome assembly GCA_964459855.1 of uncultured Synechococcus sp. GTDB lineage: Bacteria > Cyanobacteriota > Cyanobacteriia > PCC-6307 > Cyanobiaceae > Synechococcus_C. The sequence goes on from CAYWOE010000181.1 coordinate 1,341, forward strand.
TCATCGGGAGCCACTCCGCGCAGATAGAACAGTGCAAAGCCGAAGGGCGGTGTGAGGAAGGAGGTCTGCAGATTGGCTCCGATCATCACGCCGAACCAGACCAGAGCTTCGGGCCCCAGCAGCTGACGGGCGGCGGGGAGCAGCAGGGGCACCGCAATGAACGCGATCTCGAAGAAATCGATGAAGAAGCCGAGCAGAAAGATGATCAGCATGCTGAACACCAGGAATCCCACACGCCCTCCCGGCAGGTTGAGCAGCAGATCGGAGATCAGCTGATCTCCACCCACACCGCGGAAGACCAGGCTGAACGCGGTGGAGCCCATCAGGATCGCCATCACCATGGCGGTGGTGCGCATCGTGCTCTCACACACATTCGAGAGTTGCTGGCGGCTGAAACCACCGTTGAGAGCTGCCAGCACCATGGCACCGACCGCGCCGATCACACCCGCTTCGGTGGGCGTGGCGATCCCGAAGAAGATGCTCCCGAGCACGGCCACGATCAGAGCGATCGGCGGCAACACCGACTGCACCAGCTGCAGAGGATGACTGGAGCCCGTGAGCTCAGGCCTGAGTTCGGGTGCGAGTTCCGGCTTGAGCGCACTGATCACCAGCACATAGATGGCGAACACCGTCGACATCAGCAGGCCTGGAACCAGCGCCCCGATGAAGAGATCGCCGACTGAAATCCCGAGCTGATCGCCCAGCACCACGAGAACAATGCTGGGAGGAATGATCTGCCCGAGGGTGCCTGAGGCCACAATCACTCCTGTGGCGAGACTCTTGTCGTATCCCGCCCGCAGCATGGCCGGCAGGGAAATCAATCCCATGGTGGTGACGGTTGCTGCCACCACACCGGTTGTTGCAGCCAGAAGGGACCCCACCAGAACCACGGCCAGTGCCAGGCCACCGCGCAGACGGCCCAGCAGCCTGCCCATCGTTTCCAGCAGCCTTTCGGCGATGCCGGAGCTCTCCAGCATCGACCCCATGAACACAAAAGCGGGAATGGCCAGCAGGGTGAAGTTGGCCATGATCCCCAGAATTCTCTGGGGAAGCGCCGTCACGAACTGTGGTTCGATCTCACCGCTGAGCATGCCCAGCAGGGCGAAGATCACCCCGACACCACCAAGACAGAACGCGACGGGAAATCCGCTCAGCAGCGCCACGATCAGCGTCAGAAACATTCCGGGTGCCAGCACCGCGGAGGGGTCGAAGCTGATCACCCAGCCAAGGGCTTCGATCTCGATCACAGCGTGGTGCCTCCCTGCTGGGGCTGCTCGTCAGCTGCCTGGATGGTTTCAGGGTTGCTGAGGGCCAGCCGCAACCGCAGCGCTTCGGCGATTCCCTGCAGCCCCAGCAGCAGGAAGCCCAGTGGGATGAGTGATTTCACCCAGGTGCGTGGCAGTCCACCCGGGTCGGGTGATATCTCGGCGATGCTCCAGGAGCGCAGCGCCGGCGCAATCGAGATCGCCATGACCC
>CAYWOE010000182.1:0-2801 GCA_964459855.1 uncultured Synechococcus sp.
TGAAGGTCGGACTCCCGAATGCACTCAGCAACGACACCATCCGCCAGGTTCTTGTGGAGGAAGGAGAGGCCGTGGAGCAGGGACAGTCCCTCGCCGTGCTGGAGACCCAACCGGTGCTCAAAGCGAATCTGACCAGAGCGAATGCCGAGGTGATTGCGGCACAACGAAGCCTCGACGCTCAGATCTCGGTGATTGCAAGGTACCGGGCCGAAGAGAGACAGGCTCAGGCCGAAGTCCGGCGCGGACGGGAGCTCTATCAGAACGGAGCAACCTCTCTTCAGCGCTATGAGGCGCTTCAGGCCAACGCAGACTCCGCTCTCGCTCAGCTCAACGAGGCGATCGCCAACGAAATCACCCTGAAAGCGGACGTGGGCGTCAAACAGGCACAGGTGAAACAGACAAAGGCCGACCTCAACCAGGCGACCGTGAAGGCTCCCTCACAGGGAACAATTCTCCAAATCGTGGCCCGTCCAGGGGACAGAGTCGGGGAGGAGGGTCTGCTGCTGATGGGCGACACCACAAGGATGGGAGTGGTCGCGGAGGTCTACCAGAGCGATCTGCCTGAGATCCGTCCCGGACAAACCGCCACCATCACCGCAAACGGCTTCCCGGGGAGAAGCCAGAAAGCCACGGTTGTCGAGATTGCACAGCAGATCAGCGGGCAGAGTGTGGCCACCGGGGAAGCCGGTGACAGGGTTGATCAAAGGGTGGTCAGGGTGAAACTCGCCCTCCCTGAGGAAAGCCTTGCCGTAGCGAGCCGAATCAACAATCTGCAGGTGAACGTTCTGTTTGATCCACTCACGGACCAGCAGCGTCGGATCAGGCCCGAAAAGCCCTGATGGTGGCGTTGTGAACGTGCTCAAGCGCACCCCCATCGCCTGGCTTCAGTTGTCCCACAGACCTCTGCGTCTGGCAGCGGCACTGGCAGGAGTGGGATTCGCGAATGTGCTGGTGTTTTTCCAGCTCGGTCTCTCCGGTGGGCTCTACGACAGCCAGAAAAGACCGATTCAGCAGTTCAACGGATCCCTGGCGGTGATTCCGCGTCGCTACACCAATTTCGGTGAGCCCGCGGGATTCTCCAGATCAAGGCTCATCCAGGCCATGGGATTCCAGGGAGTGCGGGCAGTCAGCCCACTGCGGCTGGGCAAGCTTCAGTGGCTGAATCCGGAAACACAGGCATCAACACAGGCCCTGGTGATGGGAGTGGACCCCGACAATCCTGCGGTGATCCTTCCGGACATCACGGCACAACGTTCGTTGCTGCAGCTCCAGGGTGGCGTTCTGTTCGACAAGGCCTCCAAGGACTCGGCCGGTCCTGTCAGAACGCGCCTTGAACAAGGCCAGCCATTCATCACTGAACTGAACGGACAACGCACAAGCGTGAACGGACTGTTTCAACTCGGGCTGACTTTTGCTGCCGATATCAATCTGATCACGTCAACAACCAATTTTCAGAGTCTTTTCCCTGAGCGCGACCCCGATGAAATTCAGATCGGCGTGATTCAGCTTGAGGCCGGAATTGATCCGGGCGCGGTTCAGACACAACTCAACGACACGCTAGGCCCGTCGCTGCAGGTTCTCAGCGTTGAAGAGCTTCAGCTGCGGGAAGTGGAGCACTGGAAACGCAACACATCCTTCGGACTGATTTTCGGACTGGGAGTTCTGGTCGGCTTCAGCGTTGGTGGAATCGTTGTCTATCAGATTCTTTTTTCAGAAGTGGGAGAACACATCAGTGAATACGCAACGATGAAAGCGATGGGTTACAGCGATCGATTCGTTGTGGCGATCATCATTCAGGAATCGATCATTCTCGCAAGTCTTGCTTTTCTGCCGAGCCTGTTTGTTTCTGCATTGCTCTACAGAGTTCTGATGCAGGCCACTGGACTGCTGGTGGTGATGTCATTCAGCCGAGCAGCACTTGTGTTCACGATGACACTGCTTCTCTGCTCAGGTTCTGGGTGGTTGGCCACATCAAAATTGAGACAACTTGACCCCGCGGATGTGTTCTGATCATGCCTGAAGCAGCTCCATTGGTTGAAATCAGCAATCTGAATCACTGGTTCGGAGATGGAGATCAACGCAAGCAGGTTCTGCGTTCGATCAATCTCACAGTTCAGCCCGGAGAGATCACCATTCTTCTTGGACCATCCGGTTCAGGGAAAACAACTTTGCTGACAATGGTCGGAGGACTGCGCTCCGCTCAGGACGGCAGTCTTCGCATCTTCAATGAGGAACTTCGCGAAACATCAGCAACAGATCTCACGAAACTGCGCCGCAGAGTGGGTTTTATTTTCCAGGCACACAACCTGATGCCCTATCTCAACGCACAACAGAACGTGCGGCTTGGGCTTGAGGTTGTGCCGGATTGGCTCGAGAAAGGCCAGATGGTCATGAACGAACGCTGCAACGAGGTGCTGCGCCAGGTGGGCCTGGGAGAGCGCATCAACTACTTCCCTTCGAAACTGTCCGGTGGCCAGAAGCAACGGGTTGCAATCGCCAGAGCGCTTGCCGCGTCTCCCCAGCTGCTGCTGGCCGATGAGCCCACTGCAGCACTCGACAAGGATTCAGGCAGAGATGTGGTGGATCTTTTCCGAAGCCTGGCCCGTGAACACGGAACCGCGATCGTGATGGTGACTCACGACAACAAGATCCTTGATATCGCGGATCGCATCGTGAAGCTCGAGCAGGGATCTCTGGTGGAATGAAGCCGACTCGCGGCCCAGGGACCTGACGGGCTGAAGGCCAGCCGGTGGATGGCATCGTTGAGAACTACTGTGCAGACCGCTGAATGCGAGGCCTGC
>CAYWOE010000183.1:0-2789 GCA_964459855.1 uncultured Synechococcus sp.
GGAGCCGCTTCAGCGAATCCGCCGGTCTGCTGCAAAGCAGCGGCTGTGAGAGCGACGCAGGGAATCAGAAGTGCCCGTCGCCAGCGATGGGTGAGCGCCATGAAGACCATCAACAGTGAACAGGCCAAGGTTGCTGCGAGTGCCGAGCCAGGATCTGACTCAGATGGCCTCAAACCATGACCGGATGTGATCTCGCGCCAGAAAACCGACTGGCCTTCATCGGGCTTGGTGCACTGGGCTTGCCCATGGCCGTGAACCTTCAGGCCGCTGGCTACTCGCTGCGCGTTCACACCCGCAGCCGTGCAGCGGAATCCGATCCCAGCCTGGAAGGCAGCTTGCCCTCAGAGAGTCCGGCTGACGCAGCGCGTGGCTGCACCGCGCTGCTGCTCTGCGTCAGCGACGATGCCGCCGTGGAGTCTGTGCTGTGGGGAGAGCAGGGCGCTGGACCGGCACTTGAGCAGGGCAGCCTGGTGATCGACTGCTCGACCATCAGCCCATCCAGCGCCAGAGCCATGGCCGAACGTCTCGCACAGCGAGACATTGCCTACATCGATGCTCCTGTGACAGGCGGCACGGAAGGAGCAGAGGCAGGCACTCTCACCGTGCTCTGCGGTGGCGAAACCTCAGCTGTGGAGAGAGCAAGACCGGTGCTGGAGGTGATCGGCGGCTCAATCCACCATTTCGGTGCCGTGGGAACCGGACAGCAGGTCAAAGCGATCAACCAGGTGCTGGTGGCCGGCAGCTACGCCGCAGTGGCGGAAGCTGTGGCCCTCGGTCAGCACCTGCAGCTGCCGATGGGGCAGGTGGTGAATGCGCTGCGCCAGGGAGCTGCCGGCTCCTGGGCACTGGAGCATCGGTCCCAGGCCATGCTCAACGACACCTATCCGCTCGGCTTCAAACTGTCATTGCATCACAAGGATCTGGGCATTGCCCTCGATGCAGCCTTGCAGCAAGGTCTGAAGCTGCCGATCACTGCAGCCGTGCACGCCCAGGAGCAGGCACTGATGCAGGCAGGACTTGGAAATGCGGATGTGTCGGCACTGCGCCGGAGTCTTGCGGCGAACCCATATCCGCCAGAGCCGCTCAGGGGGTGAGCTGCTCCCGGTCGTCCACGACCTGCACCCGTTTGCTCACCGTGATCACCCCATCGGGGTGCACAAGCAGAGCTGCCCAGGTCTGAACACCTGGCTGAAAAGGCGCCTGCACCGACTTGAACAGCCCGCCGCCACCGAGCGGTTCGAGCTGAACATCCGGGCTCTCCTGCACAAGAACCTGCTGGGCGGTCACCGGGGTGAGACCTCCGGCAAGCAAGGCTCTGCCAAGAGGTTGGTCCACAACCACATCCACGTCGTAACGGCTGCCCGTGAGCACCGTGTCGGGGATCATCAGCGAGATCGGCAAGGGCTTGCTGGCGCTGGTCAGCACCGACTGATCGCTGAGCACCTCCTGAGCCGTGATCAGACCGCCTGCGGTGGAGAGAGCCAGTCTTTGCTTGGCCTTGAACGAGTAGCTGAGACCGTCCTGCTGACGCGTACCGCTCACCGCCAGCTTCACCGTGGAACGACCATCAGCCAGGGGCTGGTCTGGTCTCACGGCCCAGCGGGTTTCTGGAAACCGCATGCTGAAGCGACGAAAGCGATCAATCAGAGTCGATGCCTGATCCGGCGTCATCAGGGCCGACAGGGCCTGCACACGATCGTCTGAATTCAGAGCCTGCTGCAGACGTGCACTGAGGTCGGTGTCATCACCACCGACGGCCAGTGCGGGCAGGCCACTGATCACCGCTGCGCCAGAAAGCGCGGTCACCAGAAAGGCTCGCGAGAGCGGAACCATGAATCAGCTACAGCAGTCGAACTAAGTTAGGCCGCGTTTTCACGGTCGGCTCCCATGCCCCGGCTTCTCATCGCCGCCAGTGGCACCGGTGGCCATCTGTTTCCAGCGCTGTCGGTGGCGGAAGCACTCCCCGCCGAATGGAGCGTGCGCTGGCTGGGCGTGCCGGACCGCCTGGAAACCGAGCTGGTTCCAAAGCAATACGGTCTGGTGACCGTGAAAGCGGGAGGCCTGCAGGGCCGTGGTCTGCGCAAGCTCATCCAGCTGCTGAGGCTGCTGGCCGCCAGCCGCGACGTGCGCCGGCTGATTCGCAGGGAACGGATCGATGCGGTGTTCACCACCGGGGGATACATCGCTGCACCGGCCATTCTCGGCGCCCGCTGGTGCGGGATTCCAGTGGTGCTGCACGAATCCAACGCCATTCCAGGTCGGGTCACACGACTGCTGGGTCGCTTCTGCACCCGAGTGGCCGTGGGCCTGGATGCGGCTGCCAGCCGCATTCCGGGATGCTCGGCGGTGATCACAGGCACACCGGTGCGGGACACTTTTCTGCACCCCCAGCCGCTTCCGGACTGGGTGCCGCAGGGTGAGGGACCTTTGCTGGTGGTGATGGGCGGCAGCCAGGGAGCTCTCGGCCTCAACCGCATGGTGCGCGTGCTGCTGCCGGAGCTGCTCAGCCACGGCTGCCGGGTGGTGCATCTGACCGGCAGCAACGACCCTGATGTGCACAGCATCGAACACGTCGCTCTGGCGGAACGGCCCTTCAGCGACGACATTCCCGGGCTGCTTCAACACGCGGATCTGGCCATCAGCAGAGCGGGGGCAGGCAGTCTCAGTGAACTGGCAGTGAGCGCCACACCCTCGGTGCTGGTGCCATTTCCTCAGGCCGCGGATCAACATCAGGATGCCAATGCCGCCTGTGCCGCAGCCCTGGGTGCTGCTGTGATCGTGCACCAGCA
>CAYWOE010000184.1:0-2782 GCA_964459855.1 uncultured Synechococcus sp.
ATCGCAGCGGACTGGAGAGCTGATCTGGGCATGAACCTGAAGAAATGGTTTGGCTGAAGGGAGGTTGAGGTTCTATGTTTGTCGTTTGTGCCACGCGCCGCCAGAGAAATGCCCAAGCTCAAGACCCGCAAAGCAGCCGCCAAGCGGTTCAAAGCGACAGGCACCGGCAAATTCATGCGCCGGCGCGCATTCCACAATCACCTGCTCGATCACAAGAGCCCGAAACTGAAGCGGCACCTGAAAACCAAAGCCGTCGTTGACCGCACCGACGAAGAGCGTGTGGCTCTGATGATGCCCTACGCCTGAGCCGCGGTCTGCTCATCGAGCAGTAACGGATCTGATCACATTGTTCTGACTTTCACTTTTCAAGACCCATGGCACGCGTCAAAAGAGGCAATGTCGCCCGTAAGCGTCGCAACAAGATCCTGCGCCTGGCTCGCGGCTTCCAAGGCAGCAACGGAACCCTGTTCCGCACTGCCAACCAGCGGGTGATGAAGGCTCTGTGCAACGCTTACCGGGACCGTCGCCGTCGCAAGCGCGATTTCCGCAGACTGTGGATTGCCAGAATCAACGCTGCCGCACGCCTGAACGGCGTGAGCTACAGCCGACTGATCGGTGGCCTGAAGAAAGCTGACGTGCGCCTGAACCGCAAAATGCTGGCGCAGATGGCAGTTGTGGATCCATCCAGTTTCGCCAGTGTTGTGAATGCCACTCAGGGTTGAATAGCGTCCCTTTTCAGGGACTTCTGCCTGCCTCGATGAATTCCTTCCTGCCGCAGACCTACCTGCTTGGCCTGATCGGCTTGCTGGGAATCGCCGCAGTGATTGCAGGGAGGCAGCTCCTGCGCGTCCGCCGCGATGAAATGGAGCTCATCCGTCTCGAGCAATCCGAAGCTGGATCGTCCAAGGACGCCGGTGATCTATACGAGCTGGCCTCTGTTCAGTTGCGCAAGCGCCTCTATCCCCAGGCCACCGCAACGTTGCGGCAGGCCGTGAAGCGTCTGAACAAGGAGCCTCAGGAAGCGAGAGCGCTCATCCAGAATGCCCTGGGGTTTTCACTGGCCGCTCAGAAGGATTTTTCAGGAGCAGTGCGCCACTACAAATTCGCTCTGCAGGCAAAGCAGGACTATCCGGTTGCTCTGAACAATCTCGCTTTCGCACAGGAACGGCTGCTCAACAGAGAGGAAGCAGCTGACCTCTATCGCCAAGTGCTGGCGCTGGAACCAGCGAACAAAACAGCCAGAAACCGACTCAAGCGTCTGGAGAAAACATCTCGAGGACGACAAACCAGCTCATTTATTCAGTCACAGAAAAACTCACCAGAGAGCACGGACGGCAGGGGTTTCTGACCCGGGACAGCTGGGAGAAAGATTGAGGCTGCCACCCCGGTTGGTGATGCGGGGAGCCTGCCAGCTCGACAGAGCCATTCCCTGAAGAGCAAGGAAACTGCCTCCCGTTTCAAGTTCATCACCGAGCTGACCTGAAAGTGGAAGGAGGTCGACCTGATCGGATGTGGCGTTGAGATTCCCCTGCACCGGTGTGCTGGTGCTGCCGATCCGCATGTTTCCGCGCAGGTCAAGCATCTTCCCGATCGGCTGGACACTCGCGAACGTGAGTTTCACATCCACGCTGTTGCCTGACGTGAACGAGGTGTAACTGCCACACCACTCCCGTGGCATGGAAATTGCAAGACTGGCGGCCCTTGCGACCGGATCAAAACGCTCAACCAATCCCTCCAGTTCAAAGGGCTCCTTCAAGGAGGAGGCATCCAGAGGCAAGGACGGTTCGAACGTCGCCGGAATCTCAATCGGCGCGTTCATGTCCATAGTGATGGGCATGACGAGAACGGATGATGGGCGCAGGGTAGGTCCCTCAACCCTGGCCTGTTCGACTTCCGATCCGGTTCCACACCAGTCCGCTGCTCCTTCAATGGCTTCGACTCCGACCAGCACCGACCCGCTTCTGATCGGTGGCCGGCAGTTCACGAGCAGGTTGTTCACCGGCACAGGAAAGTATCCCGATCTGGAGACGATGCAGCAAAGCCTGGATCGCTCCGATTGCGACATGGTGACCGTGGCGGTGAGGCGGGTTCAGACCGTGGCCGCAGGGCATGCAGGACTGATGGAAGCCATTGACTGGAAAAGGATCTGGATGCTTCCCAACACCGCAGGCTGTGCAACTGCTGAAGAAGCCGTGCGCGTGGCCAGGCTCGGCCGTGAGCTGGCCAAGCTGGCAGGACAGGAAGACAACACCTTCGTGAAGCTGGAGGTGATTCCCGACAGCCGACATCTCCTGCCGGATCCTTTCGGAACCCTTGAGGCAGCTGAACAGCTCGTGAAGGAGGGATTCACAGTGCTTCCTTACATCAATGCCGACCCGCTGCTGGCAAAACGGCTTGAAGAGGTGGGCTGCGCAACGGTGATGCCGCTGGGTTCACCGATCGGATCAGGACAGGGGCTGCGCAATGCTTCGAACATCGAGCTGATCATTGAAAACGCAGGTGTACCGGTTGTGGTTGATGCCGGCATCGGCGTCCCCAGTGAAGCCGCCGCCGCCCTGGAAATGGGAGCCGATGCCGTGCTGGTGAACAGCGCAATCGCTCTCGCAGGCGACCCCGCAGCGATGGCCGAAGCGATGGGACAGGCCGTGAAAGCGGGTCGCAGCGCTTACTTGTCAGGCCGACTGCCGAAACGTGCGCAAGCCAGTGCCAGCTCTCCCAGCGCCGGTGTGGTCAAGTGAAGACAGATGAAGTGACATGAAGCAAGCGAAACAAACGATGTTGT
>CAYWOE010000185.1:0-2765 GCA_964459855.1 uncultured Synechococcus sp.
TCAGCCGGGATTTGCAGCTGCTTGAACGCTCGGCCACAGCGCAGCAAATTCTGAATCAGACACCACAGGTGTCACCTCGAACTTGATGCCGAAGCCCTTGATCCAGGGAGCGAGATGAGCCCATACCTTGCCGATGTCACTGGCCAGAGCAACGGCCATGCCTCGGCCGGCGATGGGATCACACACGCGGCACTTCAGCTCAAAGCCTTCGAAGTTGTCGCCTGGTCCCCCTGCATTGATGTATTCGGCAAAGGGTGGGCAGGCCTCCCAGGACCCTTGAACTGTCGGGAAGTTCCAGACGATCAGATAGTGCTGCACAACGGACAATCAAAACCGTTCTCGAATAGCAGAAACGCGATGCCACCAGGGTTGCGGTTGATTCAATTCTGCGTCGCGTGCTGCACCCGGCGATGCACTTGGAGATTGGACTTTGTGAGATCAGCTCCGTGAGCTGCGCCGCTGAACCCAACTCAGGGGTGATCGTCAGCAGGCCAGGGCAACCAGGGCAACAATGACGACGGTGGCGCTGAAGGGTTCCATGGTCTTCTCTGGACTCCATTCAGCATCGATCAGATGGCCGGACACATCATGTGAATCTGTGGTGAATTTGAGGTGAATCTGAATGAGCAACTGACGCCGCACTGCTTTCGGCCTCGATCTGTCCAAGCGATGAACGCAGCAGAGCCTTCAGCTGCGACCGTCGCTGAGGCAGTGGGCCAGATGATTGAAGTCACCTGCAGGGCGATTCTTTTCACACATTCAACACACACAACTCAGTGGGCTTCATCGGATGTCAAACCTGTCTGCTGAGGTCAGCCCCACGACTGATATCGATTCAGGCCCCACCCCTGGACATCACGATTTCTTGGTTGCCAGCCCCTGGGCAGCGGGCCAGCTTCAGTGCTTGGGTTCTTCGCAGCGAATCTCTTCGATGGAGTTGGGGTGTGCCTTGATGTAGGGGACAGCCTCCATCGCCAGCACACGGGCTTCGAACGCATCGCCGGCGTAGTAACAGCTTTCGATTCGTCGACTGCTGGGCTCGCGGTGTCTCACCGTATAGCGCTTGTGACTTTTCATGGATCCAGATATGGATTCACTTTAAGTTTCTGCCTGGTCTGCTCATCAATCAACAAAAATCTCTAATTACTTCGGGATCATTGGTATGCCAGCGAACATTGGATTTCAGATGTCGTGTCGGTTCCGATCAAAAACAGTGAATGAACTGTTTAGTCAAATATAATGATTTCTGAGTTTTCAAGAGTTCAAGGCTGTCTTCTTTTGGATGGACTCTGGATTCAATGATTTGAAATTTTGATATCGGTCACGGGTCTGATGGGTGGCGCCGCTGCTGGTGACTCCTCTGCGTTTTTATTCTGTTGTCTGTGTTTGGTATTCCCGGCATGCCAGATCCATCCTCATCTCGGTGGAAATGTGCTTCTGGTGGAAGCCGTCAATCTGGCAGCAGTGCAGAAGCACACTTATCCCTGGACCAAGCGATCACGAGTCCGTCGAGCCTGAAGAGAGCCTGACAAATCCAGGTTCAGTCACTTAATCCATTTCGTTCTGCCGTCAGTTCTTCACGATTCCGGTTGGGCCTGATCAATGCGTCTGATTCATGCCTGACCAGTGAAGGGGTTTCCGGGCTGAGATGCCAAGGTGCCTGAGCATTCGTCTGACGACAGGCCTTACCATCATCACCGTCAGCACGAGTCCGAGGTGGTTTGGTCTTCACCACAACACCTTCTGCGCGAAATTGCTGAAACGAAACGACTTTTGTCTGGCAATCACTCAGGCAGTTTTGGTGATCATTGGGTGTTGTTCATGGCCTGAACAGAGCTACGTTGGCCCATAACGACTCAGTATCTTTATGTCCAATAACGCTAAATCGCTTGAATTGAAGTTCGCTCTCTACACCCTCGCCGCGACTGCTCTTGTAGCGGCATGGGCATTTATCTGCAATTTCATCAATAAAACTTTTGCGATCAGTAATCCTATTGGGCAGTTGATTGTTGCCGTAATGTTTGGTTATGTAGCTTTCAAGCTATTCGTGTTGATTCGGGAAAAGATCGGACAGAAGTCTGGTTCTGATCGATAGGACTCCAGCGCTGGCCGGCATCACTGAAGCGAGCAATGTCTCTGTTCGCCTGGTTTTACATGGCGTTTGACATCAATGCTTATGAAAAAACTTTCAATTGCCGCAATCAGGATGAGTATCTATTGATCAACCAGGCGAAGATAATGAGAGCCGCCAATGTCGGAACGATTCCAATCCATTGACCTGCGTAAAAAACAAAAAACACCAACGCAAAGAGGATGATCACCCTGCCGGCAGTGGTAGATAAAAGCTTTTTCCACTTGATCTTCTTCCTGCTTCGGCAGTTGTTGGCCATCAGTTGTCGTGCCACCTCTAATCCTTGCTAGCGACAACGACAGGCATTGACCTTTCCTGCGAGTTCTGCAACACATCGGAGCCGCCTGCCTGGAGACCCGCTCTCAATGCTTACGGTAAGTATTAATACTTGCTGGCATGAACGGCTGACGAAGAAAGTCAGTGATCTCAGCGCTTCCCGGCGGGCCGCATCTGCGCCGTTACATTAGTTAATGTTGTTGAAATCTTTTTTGCACATGCCTGAAGCTGCTGACAATTTCACTCCCGACTCAACCAAGGTCTTCAGTGAAAAACTCAACGGACGCGCTGCGATGCTTGGTCTTGCGATTGGTTTGGCGACCGAAGCCCTCACCGGCAGAGGCATCATCGAACAAGT
>CAYWOE010000186.1:0-2758 GCA_964459855.1 uncultured Synechococcus sp.
GCCAGCTGCCTGAACTGCAGGAGCGAGTGCTGCGGATGAGGTATGGAATGGACGGTGAGGACCCGATGAGCCTCACGGCCATTGCCAAATCGCTGAAAATGAGCCGCGATCGGACACGGAAGCTTGAACGTGAAGGCCTGGAAAAACTGCGACGGGGGGATGTGCAGCTCGAGGCTTACGTGTTTGCCTGATCTCCAGCCACTGAGAAGCTGAGATCAGAAGAATTCATCGAAATTGTCGAAATCAACAGCCTTGAAGTTGCCCGCCTCAACCTGGGCCATCAAGCGCTCAAGCTGAGCCCAGAGTGCACCGCCGGTGAGAATGGAGAGGACCAGGGCACTGAGATAGGCCGCTCCGGAAGAGAAGCCGAACACCTGGAGTGATCCTCCGATGAACAAGGTGACACCAACCAGGATCCCCGTGTAACTCATCACGGTTTCAGTGTTACCCAGTGGAAGTAAAGCCAATCGGTCTTTCTTCCAGCCATCCAGGCGACTCTGAACAAGTCTTGAGAAGGTGAGTCCACAGACCACGCTGATGGCCAATCCAAGTCCTGCCATCGTGTAGGGCGGTTGCTGCAGGTTGGCGTAGTCCAGCAGGATGTCATCCATGCTGAGACCGCCGAACGCTTCGGTCAGCAGTTCGACCTGTTCCGGATCGAGCTCGATCGGGGCAGAGTCGGGCACGATCGACATGGCTCAGCGTCAGGGACTTTGAGAGCCCATTATCGCCGGGCAACCGCTGAAGTGATGGGATGCTCAGGCCTTGATCAGGCGGCCAGCGGATTCAGTCGTTGCATCACGCCTTCAGCGATCTGACGGGGTCCGAAGGTCTTTCTCATCAGTGCTGTCAGATCCTTCAGGTCCGTGATGTTGAGACGGTCATCCTTGATGAGGGTCAGCAACAGACGCTGACGCAGGTCTTCACCCTCGCGACTCAACAACAGGCGCAGTCCAGCCCCAGCAACAGGCAGCAGTTCACCGCTGCTCTGACGACTGGAATAGTTGCCGACCACATCCAGCAGGCTTTCCAGTCGTTCCACTCGCAAACTGCCCTGTTCGTCGAAGATCACGTCCATCAGCTTCTCCCGCATCTCCCTGGTGTCGCCTGCCAGCAGTCTCTTGGCGACGTAGGGATAGGCCACGGCAATGATGCGGAAGTCGGGGTCGAGTCTGAGTGCCAGGCCTTCCTGGCTGACCACCGCCCGGATGATCAGAGCGAAGCGTGCCGGCACTCGGAAGGGGTAGTCGTACATCAATTCCGAGAAACGATCCGTGATCGCCTTGAAATTGAAGGAGCCCACGGAATCCCCCAGACTTCCTCCAAGGGCGTCTTCCAGAGCGGGAATGATCGGAGTCAGATCAGCATCGGGTGAGAGAAAGCCGAGCTCCTGAAAATCGTGTGCAACAGCTTCGAAATCACGATTGATCAGGTGCACGACAGCTCCTGTCAGGGTCAGACGGTCCTGATCACTGATGGAATCCATCATTCCGAAATCCACATAAGCCACGTGCCCGAGATCTCCACTGCGCCCTGGCAGAGCGAAGAGATTGCCGGGATGGGGATCGGCATGGAAGTATCCGAACTCCAGAAGCTGCTGCAGGCCACTGATCACCCCAGTGCGGATCAGCGCCGCGGGATCGAGACGCTGCGACTTGAGCTCCTGCGGGTCGCGAAGCTTGGTTCCCTGGATCCAGCTGGTGGTCAGAACGCGACGGCTTGAGAGCCTTTCATCAACATCGGGAATGGTGACGGCGGGATTGTCGGCGAAGAGGCTGGAGAAATGCCTGGCGTTGTCTGCTTCGCAGCAGTAGTCGATTTCCTCGAACAGGCTTCTGCCGAATTCATCGATGATCTCCCCGAGTCCGAAACCCAGGTTCAGCGGCAGAAACGGCGCAGCCAGAATTCCCAGGCTGCGGATCAGCACCATGTCCCGCCTGAGGATGAAGGTGAGATTCGGTCTCTGGACCTTGACCGCGACCCATCGTTGAGAGCCGACGCGCGCTTTGTAGACCTGTCCGAGGCTGGCTGCAGCCACGGGTGTTTCAGGGAATTCCTCAAAAAGATCATCAACGGGAGAACCCAGGTCCGCTTCGATCGTCTTGAGTGCAATCGCATGGTCGAAGGACGGCAGATCGTCCTGAAGTCGTGTCAGCTCATCCAGCCAGTCGCGACGGATCAGATCCGGGCGCGTTGACAGAGCCTGTCCGACCTTGATGAAGCAGGGGCCGAGGTTGGTCAGTGTGCGCAGCAGTGTGCGCGCAAGATTGCGCTGAACGCGAGGGTCACTGCTGCCGCCGCGCAGCAGCAGGCTCAGCATCAACCCCAGCAGAGCCCAGAAGATCTGAATCAGGCGAGGGATGCCGATCCACGGGCGCAGCAGAAGCCAGCGGACATCACGTCCCGGGTTGTAGCGAAGCGATTCCACGCCCTGCAGCGTTATGGAGTCTGGATCCTAAGGAGTCTGCAAGCGTGCACGCTGCGCTTCTGTAGTGGAGAGCTGACGGATCGGTCGTGCGAGTTGCAGCACGGCCTGCAATCAAAGGCCAACCTGAAGTTGTGCGTCTGCGGTCCGCCGCCGGAGGATGTCTTGCCTTGCGCTGCAGCTTCGCGGCTGTTTTCCAGGACTTCGCCCGACTGTTCCGTTCAGGTTCATTCATTCGCTCCTTCGTCCGTTTCCCCTCGCTCATGCCGTCGCTTCTCAAGCTTCTGCGACCGGATCGACGTCTGGCATTGCATCTGCCGGTGCATGGACGTG
>CAYWOE010000187.1:0-2746 GCA_964459855.1 uncultured Synechococcus sp.
TGAATGCCAGAGAAAGCAGCAGGGTGCCGCGGATCTTGCCTTCAGCTTCGGGCTGGCGGGCAATACCTTCAACAGCACCTTGAGAAGCGCTGCCCTGGCCGATACCAGGGCCGATGGCAGCCAGGCCGACAGCAAGGCCAGCAGCTACGACGGAAGCTGCGGAAGTGATGGAATCCATGTTGAGTGCGTGGGGGGGGTGCGCTGAACAGCGCTGAGCAAAATGGGTGGGGATTGGTTCCCCCTGCGCAGGGACACTCTCCGTATCCAGAGAGCGGGCCCGAGTCATGAGCGTCGGACCTACGCGCAGAAGTGTTTAGCAGATCGCCTCATGGGCGAACATTCGTCACCTAATGGTGTTCATGCAGGCCTTCACCGATGTAGAAGGCGGCCAATGTCGCGAAAATCAGGGCCTGGATTGCACTGGTGAACAGACCGAGCAGCATCACAGGCAGAGGAACGATCAGGGGGACCAGGTAAACAAGAACTCCGACTGCAAGTTCATCGGCGAGGATGTTTCCGAAAAGACGGAATGACAGCGAAAGAGGTTTTGTGAACTCCTCGATGATCTTGAAGGGGAGCATGATCGGAGTCGGCTCGACATAGAGCTCGAAAAACCTCAGACCCTTTCTGCTGAGGCCTGCATAGAAGTAGGCGAGAGACACGAGCAGAGCCATGGCGACAGTCGTGTTGATGTCAGCAGTGGGAGCTCCTAGCTCACCTTCAGGAAGCTCAAAGACTTTCCAGGGGATCAGCGCACCACCCCAGTTGCTCACGAAGATGAACAGGAAGAGTGTTCCGATGAAAGGAAGCCAGTCTCGGTAATATTTTTCTCCGATCTGATCACGGGCCAGATCACGCAGATAGTCCCAGAGAAACTCGAGCAGGTTCTGAACACCCCTGGGGTCACGGTTCAACTTGCGCGTACCGACCAGCACGACGGCGAGAAGAGCACCGATCAGAATCCAGGAGCTGAGGAAGACCTGGCCATGAAGATTGAGATTGCCGATCTGCCAGTACAGATGGTTCCCAACCTCCAGTTCGGCGAAAGGCAGTGTGTAAGGCAGCAAAGCCATTGAAAGCAGAAGGGGATGCGCGAACTCAGCCGTCAATGACGGTCTGAAGAATCAAGGCGGGTTTGTAGAGAAGGAATCCGATGAAAGCGGGAAGCAACTCGAGCTGAGGGAGCTTTGCCGCTGCGACAATGAGCAGAACAGGCACAACCAGCTGAAATCGACCCACTTGACGGGAACCTCCACCAAGACGAGCCACGCTGCGGGCGAGGAGGCGCAGGTAGAGAACACCAGCGCAGGAACCCACCAGCAGGCTGCGTGCCACCGCGACGTCAAAACCAACCAGTGCGATGAAAACCGCAACCAGTGAGACGGCCAGGGTGGCCAGCATCAGACGTTGTTGAAGTCTGGCGTAATCACTCATTCCCGAATCGATCGCAACGGAAGCCGCGGACGATTCGGTGGAGTCGTTAACCAGCAATCAGCGCCTGAGGAAGCGCGCGGAATCTATCACGCGTTTTCTCAGGCACCCGTGCCCCAGGCCTCCAGGAGCAGCAGCCTGCGCGCCAGCAGATCTCTTGCGACCGAAACGGTCTCAGGCCCAAGACCCAAGTCACCGAGACTGGTTTTCGGCTTCTGCTCAACAGCTTCCAGGAGCGCCAGCTCGGCCTCGGAGAGAGCGATCGGCTCCAGATCAGGACCAAGCAGGCTGGGCGAAGGCCATCCCCACAGACAGGGTTGTCGTCTGCCACGGGCCTGCAGCAGGGATGCATCATCCTCCCAGCTGTTGAAACGCACTGAACCACGCGCCAGGAAGAACTCGAAATGACTGATGTCGGGATCAAGATCTTCGACGAGCAGCCACTGTTCCCGAAGCGGCAGCGTCTGCGCTCGCTCCAGAAGTTCACCTGACAGCAGGCGGCTCAGGTCCCAGACGGGAGGGTTTGAAAAACCGGCGAACTGCAGACCTGCAGCCTCAATCAGAGCGAAAAGACGCGTGAGGTTGTAGCTGGTCTCCTGTGGGTGCAGATACATGTCAGCGAAGTTTGAGTCCGCGGCGGTATCGATGAGCCAGCGCTTCTCATGGTTCTGACGCAGACGGTTGTCCTCAGGCAGAACCTGGAAAAGTTCGCGGCCGAGACGCAGTCCTTCCGCTCCACTGCCGGCACCAAGCCGCAGCAGCGCATTCTGACTGCGATGGATCTCCCAGCGCCCGCCATCGGCGTAGAGGAACAGATGAATCAGCCCCCCTTCAGCGAGCAGTGCCGCCAGCGCCTTGAGGCCGGCAAGCGGTTCGCGCAGGTGATGCAGAACACCAACGGAATTGATGTAGTCGAAAGGCCCCTCTCCCTCTAGATCCAACAGGCTGCGCTGCTCCTGGCGCAGTTCACGCACCTGATCCACTGCGGCGGATCTCCTCAGCCGTTCACGTGCCAGCTCAAGAGCTCCTGAGCTGATATCAACCGCCAGAACCTCGGCTCCTGGATTGAGATGACACAGATAATCCGTGCTTACACCTGTTCCACAGCCGGCATCGAGGATTTGCAGAGGAGCTTGGGCATCAGTGCTCGTTGGCAGCGCTCCATACACGGCTGCCTGAACACTCCGGTGGCACCAGCGCCAGTTGTATCCGGGCGGTGGTCCATCCTGAAGCGGGTCACCCGGATAGGGGAACCGGTCGTAGAAGTCGCTCACCACAGGGGTGGCCGCATCTGAGGGGATGGGGTTCATCTGCG
>CAYWOE010000188.1:0-2726 GCA_964459855.1 uncultured Synechococcus sp.
CCAAGTATCTCGAGCACTACGGCATGGGCATGCTCGAACCGCTGCTGTGGGAACTTCTCAAGGCCGCCCACAATCAGGCCCTTCTGAACCTGTGCACATCCACCGCCATGGTGCAGGAGCTGAGCGACAAGGGCATCCAGCACACCGATTTATGGCAACGGGGAGTGGACACCGATCTCTTCCGCCCTGAACTGCGCAGCAACGCAATGCGGCAGCGCCTGATGGGTGAGCATGACGACCGAGGCGCTCTGCTGCTTTACGTGGGTCGTCTCTCCGCAGAGAAACAGATCGAACGCATCAGGCCAGTGCTCGAAGCTCTTCCCGAGGCTCGCCTGGCCCTGGTCGGCGACGGTCCGCATCGCCAGCAGCTGGAGAAGCATTTCGAAGGCACGGCCACCACATTCGTGGGCTACCTGGCCGGAGAAGAGCTGGCAAGCGCCTATGCCAGCGGTGATGCCTTCCTTTTCCCATCCAGCACGGAAACGCTCGGCCTTGTGCTTCTGGAAGCCATGGCGGCAGGCTGCCCTGTGGTGGGCGCAAACCGCGGCGGTATCCCCGACATCATCACCGACGGGGTGAATGGCTGTCTGTATGAACCCGACGGCAGCGACGGCGGTGCCTCAAGCCTGATCGAAGCCACACGACGCCTGCTCGGCAACGACATCGAACGCCAGTCGCTGCGCAGAGCCGCACGGGACGAGGCGGAACGCTGGGGCTGGGCGGGTGCCACCGACCAACTGCGCGGTTATTACCGCAAAGTGCTCCAGCAGCAACAACTGAGCGCCGCCGCCTGAATCATTGTTGAGCGCGCGTGCGGTTCCAGACCTCCATCACCTTTTTGGCCATCGGCAGTGCGTGCACTGAGCCACCGCCAGGTGTGTTCTGGGCAAATGCCACGATCACGATCTTTCCCTCCGGGTAGGGGGCGTAAGTGGCGAACCAGGCGTGGTCCGGTCCGCCGGTGCTGTCTTCAGCCGTGCCCGTTTTGCCACCGGCCGGCGGAATACCGGGACCATTCAGCGCAAAGCCGGTTCCGTCGGACACCACCTTGCGCAGACCCTCGCGGATCTTGTTCAGCGTGGAAGGCTTGAGATCCACCTTGGTGCGACGCGCAGGATCGGTCCAGTTCAGCC
The DNA here is from genome assembly GCA_964459855.1 of uncultured Synechococcus sp. Classification (GTDB taxonomy): domain Bacteria; phylum Cyanobacteriota; class Cyanobacteriia; order PCC-6307; family Cyanobiaceae; genus Synechococcus_C. The sequence goes on from CAYWOE010000188.1 coordinate 1,134, forward strand.
CCTGATCAGCGAGATGGGGCGTGACCAGCCAGCCACCGTTTGCAAACACCGAATAGGCCCTGGCCAACTGAAGCGGAGTGATCTGCACGACCGACTGGCCGATGGAGGCGCTGGCCATGTCCTCAGGAATCCAGGGAGTCGTGCCGGGATCGGCCCAGCCGCGACCGGCCGCGGCCCAGTCCTCATCACCCACCAGCCCCACACTTTCCTCCCAGCCGATCTCGATGCCGGTCTTCTGTTGAAACCCGAGCGCACTGGCCGCTTTCTTGAGCTCCAGAGATCCGGAGCCAACGCCCACCTGATAGAAGAAGGTGTTGCTGGAGAAACGCAGGGCATCGGCGTAGCCGATCCGGCCGAAACCGGCACCGTTGTGATCAGGGAAGCAATGCCCCCCGTAGGTGATGCAGGCGGCGGTGTTGAGTTGCGTCTCAGGAGGAAACTTGCCGGATTCCATTCCGGCCATCGCCGTGACCGCTTTCCATGTGCTGCCAGGGTCATAGGCATTCATTGACCGACTGAGCAAAGGCTTTTTCGGATTGGAAAACAGCGCGTCGTACTCCTTCTGGGTGGTGACGAGCTTGGAGAAGAAATTGGGATCGAAGGTGGGCTTGCTGGCCAGAGCAAGGATGGCCCCGTCGTTGGGGTCCATGGCAACGATCGCGCCACCTGGCTTGTCCGCCAGGGCCTGCTCCGCAGCCTTCTGCAGATCGAGATCCAGAGTGAGCTTGAGGTCCCTACCGGCAACCGAAGGACGATCACCGAGATGTCGCTGCACCTCGCCCATGGCATTCACCTCCAGCATCTGCCCGCCCCAGGCACCGCGGAGATGGCTTTCATAAGCGGCCTCCACTCCGATCCGGCCGATGCGGTCTCTGATCTTGTATCCCTTGTCCGCCAGTGCCTCGTACTCCTCCTCCGTGATGGGCTGGGTGTAACCGAGGGCATGGGCTGCCAGGGTTCCGTGGGGATAGAAGCGCAGGATGTCCACATCCACTTGAGCCCCCTTCAGACCCTGCGACTGCTCACGGAAACGCAACACCTGTTCAGGCTTCAGATCCGTGGCGAGATTGATGCGATAACCGTCCCGAGGCTGTCCATTGCCGCGACGCTGATCGAGCACGGCCGCATCGAGGTTGAGCAAACGGGCCAGACGATCGCGCAGATCCGGCCAGCTGGCGTCGTCAACCAATCGAGGCTCGACATAAAGGGAGTAGGTCAGTTTGCTGGAGGCCAGCACCCGACCTTTGCGATCCAGCAAGCGACCACGGGTTGGTGAACGCGGAACGAGACGGATGCGGTTCTCATCAGCCAGCTCCCGGTAGCGCGACCCCTCAAGAACCTGAAGCCACACCAGTCGGGAGACCATCGCTGCACTCACCAACAGCACCAGCGCCAACAGCACCAGTGGTTGCTGGCGCAGACCGCTCTGCCGCTGACCATCCCGTTGCGAGAAGCCGGTACCCGCCATCCTTGTCAACTCTCCGCTTTGATCAGGGCATCCAACCGCCGCAGACGCCCGTCAATCCGTGAGAGAACCGCCTGCAACTCCCGGGAGTCATCCGACTCAGAGGAAGCCTGAGCCTGAGCAGAGGC
>CAYWOE010000189.1:0-2703 GCA_964459855.1 uncultured Synechococcus sp.
CAGCGAGCGTCGACATATTCAGCATCTCGATCAGCAGCGCTGTGCCGGTTATGCATCGGAACCGGAACCCAGTTCAGAACCGGCCACATCGGTCAACGGCTGAGTCACCTGTCCACGAACAATTCTGCGCAGCAGGTCCATTGCCTGTCCTGACCAGAGCTGTTCGTGCTGCAATCACTCCGGTTCTCCGGCCCTCTGCAGAGTGAGTCGAAAGGCCTGGTCATGCCCATGGCATCGGCGACGATTCCGTCGTGGTTGATGCGCATTTCACCCAGCAGTCGCCGGCAGGCGATGTGGGTCTGTTCATGCTCCAGTCTCCGATTCTGAGAAAGCTCAAGCCAGCAATCCGTTTCGGGCTGACCGTGACCTGTCTGCGCAGCAAGAGAGGCGCAGGAAGCCCTGCGCGATCGAGATCGTTGTTGCTGACGGTTCACGCGGAAACGGCGCACGCGCCAGATCATCAGGCTTTGCTGATTCCTCCCTCGTCACCGGTCGTTGATAGGCCTCAGCGCTATGGACGTCGTCCCCCTGCTGCACCAGGAGCTGAGGCAGGAGCAGGCGTAGATCATCCCAGCATTTCAAAGCCTCTCTTTCTTCAAGCCATTTCTCTCACTACCGATCCCTGGCATCGGCGGGACCCGGCAGATCCGACCAGCTGTTCTCAGCGGCCCATCCAGCCTCCGTCAACAACCAGGGTCTCTCCATGCATGTAGCGCGATGCATCGCTGGCAAGGAACACCACCGGTCCGCGCAGATCATCAGGGGATCCGAAGCGACCGGCGGGGATGCGTTCCAGAATCTGCCTGGACCGCACGGGATCCGACTGAAGAACCGTCGTCATGTCCGTTTCCACATAGCCGGGTGCGATGGCATTCACCCTCACGCCCCGTCCCGCCCATTCATTGGCAAATGAGCGGGTGAGATTGGCAAGGCCGGCCTTGCTGGCGGCATAGCCGGCCACATTCAATCCACCCTGATCACTCAGGATCGAGGCGGTGGAGATGATGCTCCCCCTGCCCCGCTCCAGCATCGATCTGCCGATCCTGCGACTGATCCTGAATGCAGCGCTGAGGTTGACCTCCAGCACCATGTCCCAGAGTGCATCGCTGTGATCCTCAGCGGGGGAACGCCGCACGATGCCGGCATTGTTCACCAGCACATCGATCACCGGATGCTGGTTCAGCACCTGCTCAAGCACAAGGTCGACGGCAGTGCGGTCACAGAGGTCGCAGCGAAAACCGAAGAACCGTCGACCTCGCCTGCGGACAGCTTCTCCAACCATGCTGTTGGCAGGGTCCAGTGTGGCGCTGATTCCAATGATGTCCGCCCCTGCCTCGGCCAGCGCATCCGCCATGGCCAGTCCGATCCCACGGCGGCAACCAGTGATCAGTGCAACCTGACCATCCAGCCTGAACAGCGAATCCTGCATGGTTTGCTGTATTCCTGAACGCTCATTCTTGAGCGTCATGGCACTGGGCAGGTGATCCTTACGGCGGCATGATCACTGAGACTGTTTTTCGCGTTCGGTGTCTGAATTCTTCGAAGCGTTCTGGCATGGGGAGGGCATCGGTGATGGCGGTGATCTGCAGGAAGCTCTGCAGGCTTTCGTTGTCGTCAAGCCTGAAGACAACGACTGGATCGCCGCTTGTGCGGCCGAGGACGCTGCTCCCCGAATCGAGCGCTTTCCTTCATTTGATGCCTATCTCGACAATCAGGATCCCCTTGAAGTGATTGAGGTGACAGCGCAGATGATTGTGGTGGCGATTGAACAGCTGCCTGTCTGATGTCTCATCCATCCGTTGATTTCGCGGCCAGCGCGCCGGTCAATGATCTCTGGCCAACACTGGTGGAGAAGCTCGGTCTCGAACGTTCGCAGCGTGCGGTCCGGCAGGCCCTTGATCTTCAGGCCATGCAGGGCAGCTCCGGCACTCTGCCGGTGTTGTTCTGCGAGACCTGTGGTCTTGCGCTTGCCAGCACTGATCTGCTGCGTGAGCAAACTGGATTAAATGGCCATGGCGATAATTTTGTGCTCTTGTTTTCCTCCAGATCCAATGCGGTGCAATTGGTCTGCCCGAAGTGAGGGTTGCAAAAGGTGTCGCTAGACCTGCTGCATTTTTGACAGGTTGGAAAACCTGCTCCTGCGGCACCAGCTTTGGCGAGTGAAAATGAGGTTCGTTTGCCTGGCTCGGATGCTGCTGACTCTCGACGTTCTGCTTGAGGCCGTCACAGCGGTGAACGACTAATGAGATCTCTTTTACTACTAACAGCACTAATGGTGTTGGCTTCACCAGTTAAAGCAGATGACACGCTGCTTCTTAATAGAGCCGGAATCGTAGGCGCTCTTGCGGCTGCAGACTGTAATGTAAGGAATGGAGAAATAACAGAAGAACAAGCAAGAGAACTGATGAAAGAATATGTAAACGAGAATCCAGGCCTTAATGCTGCATATTCGTGGGCAAAAACGTCTGATAAAGCATGGGAAGCTGCGCAAGCACTAGTTCCACATATGACCGCTGATTGCAACGGCTTTACTATTTCACAAGATGAAGCAGGGCGAATAATTAAGCCTTACTTGGAGTAGTGCTCTCAGAATTTCTTGTTATTTTTCAACGAGTTCCACTGATAAAGAGGAAGGCCGCCCTTCCCGTTGGAAAGACGGCCTAGCTCGCTCGTTTGTGCATTGTTCAACCCATTGCTTGTGAA
>CAYWOE010000190.1:0-2700 GCA_964459855.1 uncultured Synechococcus sp.
CATCGGGAGACTGCCCAGCAACGTTGCATAGATCAACCAATCTTGATGCATCAACACCGATTGATGCAAGCAAAAGCTTGGCGGCTGCCGATAGCGTTATGGGGTGTATCTCATGGGCGTTTGATCCAGACCATTGCTCGATGAAACCAGCTCAAACCACCGCTGATCCCGCCTTGGTTCAGAGCCTGCTCAAAGCGCTTGCGGATCCCAACCGCTTGCAAATCATTGAGGCCCTGGCCTCCGGCGAGCGTTGCGTCTGCGATCTCACGAGCGATCTAGGCCTGGCTCAATCGAGACTGTCGTTTCATCTCAAGGTGCTGAAGCAATGCGGCCTGCTGAGTGATCGGCAGAGTGGACGCTGGGTCTACTACCGGTTACAGCCGGACGTGATTCAAACCCTTCAAGGCTGGCTTGAAACACTCATCGCCCGATCACAATCGAAAGCAATCAACTGTCTTGATTGATCGTTGCAACATTGATCAACCGTTCCATGGGTGAGTCAATCTTGTGAACCGTTTATGTTGTTTTTTGATCAGACGGCAAGGTACGACAACTCAAAAATATTGTGATTATGAGGCCTGATAACGCAATAAAAAAACCAATCTCAAACAAGTCAAGATAAGTTTGACCATATTGCAGCAATGCCGACATTCCATTGCTCCCAACCGTGAGGCCTATCGCAAATGCCAAAGTCATCGTCCCCCAGGTTTTAGGATGTTGGGAATTACCCACAGCTTCCATTGTTCGCTGTGATGTCATTGCCACTAGTCCCATCAGAAACACGCCTGCCAGCCCTGCGGCTAAAGCCAAAGCCCAAATCTTTGTAGAAAAAAGGACTAACAACATACTGACTACACCAGACAAATAGACGACAAAAAGCGTTATTCGACTGCCTACAAGTCCTGCAAACAAACCGCTGACACTAGATCCAATCGCAGTTCCTACACCGAGAACACTGAAAACCAGACTGGCCTCAGAAACTCGCAAGCCAATATCACGATGCAGGTAATCAGTTAAAAACAGCGTGGGCGGCTGAACAGCCACAGCACCCAGTCCATAAGCAAGAATAAGTCCAAACAGTACCTTTCTCTGCCCACCATTAAGGTGATCAAACACTTCAGACCTCACAAGAGGCTTGCCCGAGGCACGAGAGGACAAAGGCCATACAAGAATACAAGCAACCATAGTGATTACAGCCTCATAGAGCCATGACAGCTGTACATCAAACCTCAGAAAAAATGGCAGCGTCAATGAAATCAGCACTATAAATATCCCAGTGCCAGAAAAAGCAATGCCACTGCATACTTTTTTCCAACGATCAGAAATCTGAGAGCTCAGAACTGATGGCGTAAGAACCAATAAAGGTGCAGCCGACAAACCGGCGACAAAACGCGCCAAGATCAACCAACGAAAACCCAAATCAAAAGCAGACATCAACCCACCAATCAAAGCAATTATCAATGACAAACGAATCACAGAACGAATCGAAAGATAGCGAGGCAAGACAATGGCCAGGAGGCAACTTGCGAGATAGCCCATGCAATTAGCGCCGCCCAGAAATCCAGCCTGAGGAACACTGACCCAGCCATCACGAATCAATGCAGGGATAAGAGGTGTATAGGCATATCGCGACATTCCAAGTGCAATTCCAATGGCACAGACTGCAGCAAGCGTTGCTCTGAAAGGATGAAGCGGACGAGCAGGGACGGCCGAATGAGCCATGTCTTCCTCACTATCACTTCTTTAATAGCAAGACTGCACCCTCAACTCAATCAAGGAGCCCAACGAGTGAGTCGGGGACGTGAAGGTTGCCCAACTGATCGAACCGTCGTCCACATCTGCAGCTTGAACAATGGGGTGGTGTTCAGATCTCTGGTTCTTCCTTAACACCAAAGGAGCTAACCCACTCACCAATCATCAATAGGCGACCTTTTGATTCCATGTTTCAACATGGGATGAAATGACCTCAGCATTGATCCTTCTCGACCGACTCACTCGACTGGATGTCAACCGACTGTTCACGGCGCGCAGTGGAAGATGATGCTCATGAAGAGTTACACAAACAGCCAGTGCCAAGATGCAGCGTGATCGATGTTGGATCGGGAGCCAATTACACCCTCTACGATCCGGCCAGTGATCATATTCAGTTTTGCAGCGCCATGGATCGCTTCAAACAATCAACGCTGGGGCTCAGATAAACCCCAGAATTGCGCTGAGCTGACAACCAGCAAGTCAATGCCCATAGTCCTGCCAAGTTGCACATCAAACCAGAGACAACTGACGGACCACTCCACGAAACCCGCTGCAATCAAAGAGCCTGATCGTGAGCCAGAACCACACCGCAGAATCAAAGCCACAAACAGATCACGAGCCAACTATCAAGAAGATCGCTCTCGAAGAACACTTCTCGATCGGAGAACTTCTCCCCACATCAGCGGAGTTGGAGTTTTTCGACCCAGTGGTGCTGGATGCGGTTGAACCGTTGCTGCCTGAGCTGGCCGAAAAGCGACTGGCCAACATGGACAAGGCCGGGATCGAGATCGCCGTGCTGTCACAGACTGCACCTGGAATTCAAGCAATCGCCGACTCGACCGAAGCATCGGCCATGGCCAGATATGCGAACGACGCTCTGTACGCCGCAATAGAGCAGCAACCTCGGCGCTTCAGAGGCTTTGCGGCGCTGAATCTGCAGGATATGGA
>CAYWOE010000191.1:0-2691 GCA_964459855.1 uncultured Synechococcus sp.
CTTCGACGGAACCCTGGACATCGGCCTTGAGGATGAGGTTGAGCTCCTTGAGCTCGCCCTCGTTGGCCTGCCCTGACATCGCCGTGAGAGACACCCTTCGGGAGGCCATCTGCTGGGCCAGGCGTGTCGCCCTGGCGTCAGAGGCCCGATCACCCACCACGGCCCGTGCCGATTTCTCATCGGCATAGACCTCGAACTCGTCGCCGGCAGTGGGAACCTCGCTGAATCCAAGCGCCTCCACTGCGCAGGATGGCCCGGCGTCCTTGAGGCGCACTCCCGCATCGTCCACCATTGCCCGCACCTTGCCGAGTACGGGACCCGCTGCCACAACATCGCCTGTCCGCAGGGTTCCGTTCTGGACCAGAAGCGTGGCCACAGGTCCCTTGGCCTTGTCGAGGTGCGCTTCGATCACCGTGCCGCGTGCCATGCGATCCGGATTGGCCTGCAGATCCTCCACTTCGGTGACCAGCAGCAGCATCTCCAGCAATTTGTCGATGTTCTCGCCCTTGATGGCACTCACCGGCACCATCACCACATCGCCGCCCCATTCCTCTGCGAGCAGGTTCTGTTCCGACAGTTCCTGCTTGACGCGGTCCGGTGATGCCCCTTCCTTGTCGATTTTGTTGATGGCCACCACGATCGGCACCTCCGCGGCGCGGGCGTGGCTGATGGCCTCCAGCGTCTGGGGGCGCACACCGTCATCAGCTGCCACCACCAGAACGGCCACGTCAGTCACCTTGGTGCCGCGCGCACGCATGGCCGTGAAGGCTTCGTGACCAGGTGTGTCGAGGAAGGTGAGTTTGCGTGCCGTGTCGTTGTGTTCGATCTCGACCTGGTAAGCACCGATGTGCTGAGTGATGCCACCGGCTTCGCCGGCGGCGACCCTTGCCTTGCGGATCGCATCGAGAAGACTGGTTTTGCCGTGGTCGACGTGACCCATGACGGTCACGACGGGAGGACGTCGGATCAGGTGCTCCCGATCCGCTTCCTCGATCATTTCGACCGTCTTCTTGGCAGCCTCCTCCACGTCGTCCTGGAGGACCGGCACGCCGAATTCCTCGGCCACCGTTTCGATGGTCGGCATGTCCAGGGTCTGGGTGACCGTGGCGATGATTCCTTTGAAGAAGAGGGATTTGATGATTTCTGAGCTCTCCACGCTGAGCATGTCGGCGAGCTCCTGCACCGTGAGGTTGTCCTCCGGCACGACGATCATCTCCGGCCTCACCTGCTTGGCCTCGCGGGCTGCACGCAGTTCCATGGCCCGGCGGCGCTGACGCTGGCGGGCGGTTTCCTTGCGCCGTTTGCGCATGGCCGCCACAGGTTTGGGTGTGGTCCTCTGCTGGGCTTTGGGTTTGGCGGGTCGAGCCAGGCTCGCCGACAGCACCATGTTTTCCTGCTCACCGGCAAAGCCACCGGTCTGCGCGGCCAGAGAATCATCGTTCTCGCCGATGATGTGAACCTTCTGGCGCTGCTTCTGCGGAGAGCGGTTGCGCAGGGCCTCCAGCTTTGCGCTGTCATCCCAGTCAGGTCGTCCCGGGCGGCGCTGACCTCCCGGTCCCGCTCCCGGTCGGAAGCCAGGTCGGCGTGGAGCAGTTGCTGGTGAAGGTGCAGGTCGATTGACAGGTGGGGTGGCCTTGGGCCCGTCGCCACGGGGTGAAACAGGTGTTCCGTCGGGACGGCGCGGTGGTGGCACAGCCGGACGGCCTGTGGGCTTCTGCAACTGCATCAGTTCACCCGGAGCCACAGGCTTGCGCATGCCGGCCGGCATGGCAGGACGATTGGAACCGGCTCCGCTGCGTGGAGCGGAGCCAGGACGACCACCTTCGCCGCGGCTGCCGCTGCTGCCGTCACGTCGGATCGGCTTGCCAACCAGTTCAAGGGTGCTGCCGGGGCGACCGGCACCTGGCCGTCCAGCTGGTGACCCCGGGCGTGAGGGTGCTCCGGGGCGTTGTGACCCGGATGGTCGCTGTGATGAGCCGGTGCGCTGTCCGCCTGGAGCACCGGGTCTGGGAGCGCCCGGTCTTGTGGGGGCTCCCGTGCCAGGCCTCTTCGGCTGAGGGCGACCCACCAGCTCCGGTTTGGCCGGTCTCTGCGGCGGCGGCACCGTTCGGTTCACCGGCGATTTGGGCTGGGCTCGCCCCGGAGGAGGTGGCGTTGGACGCCCACTTGCTTCGCCTGGGGAGCGACGGATGGGAGCGGTGTTGCGAGGCTTGGCTGCTGCTGAGGCTGACGGTGCGCTGGGTCTGGCCGGCGGAGATGCAGGACGGCTGGCGGCGCGGCTGGGAGCAGATGCGGCAGCTGGTCGGGGTGTCGGCTGCTGGGGGGCCTGGGATTGTCGTGCCACCGGTTTCTGAGCGGGCTGCTTCTGCGAGGGGGCCTTGCGAACCAGCGTCTGCGCCGGTGACACCGGTTTCTGAGGGGCAGAGGCACGGGGTGCCGCAGGTTTCGCAGGAGCGGCGGGCCTGGCCGGCGGTCGCTGGGGAGATGAAGCAGCACGGGCTGGGGCCGCGGGAACCGGCGCCGGTTTTGGCTGCACCGGTTTGACAGGTGCTGAGGCATCGGCACCTGCGGCTTTCTTCACCGACAGGATCGACTTGCCAGGTGCGGGTTTTGAATTGGAGGGGGCCGCAGCCGGACGGGAGGCACCACCGCTCTTCAACATCGTGCGGATCTTGCCTGCCTCGGCTTCGC
>CAYWOE010000192.1:0-2674 GCA_964459855.1 uncultured Synechococcus sp.
CCACAAGCCCAAGCATCGAACTGCTGAAGATGGCCAGGTAGGTGAAGAAGCGCACGTAGCTCTTGTCGTGCGCCATGTAGCCGTGTGAATAGATCATCACCAGCAGGGCCACCGTGGTGACCAGCGCCAGCATGACCGATGCCAGCGGATCAATCACGTAACCCATCGGCAGGATGAAATCGCCGGCGCTTGCCCAAACGAACAGGTGTTCAACGGGTGGAGCCCCTGACAGCTGTTCCAGCAGCACCGCGTAACTGATCACCGCAGCGGCACCGATGCAGCTGATCAGCAGCAGCGCCACCGGTTTTCGCAATCGGTTGATCGTGCGGTTGAAGCTGATCAGGCCGAGACCTGTGATCAGAGCCCCGAACAGGGGCAGCACTGGTATCAACCAGGCGGAGTCGGCAGCCGAGGGCATCCGGACAAGAAAGCTTTTAGCGAGTGTAAGCAGCTCAGTTCAGCAGCTCACCGAGTCGGGAGTGCAGGAACGCCATGCCTCCTCGGGGGATGTAGCGGTGCGCCCACCAGAACACACCCACGGCGATGGTGATCCCCAGCTGGGCCGGTCTGACCAGTTCGCTCAAGACAAGCTGCTGGCGACCATCAATCACTGCGACGAAAGGCATGACCGATGTTTCCGCCTGCAGACTGTCGAAGGCTTCTCCGAAACGGGCTTTGAGGCGCCGGTCGCCGTGCCAGACAGCGAACAGATGATGAGCGATCAGGCCTGTGCAGGTCACCATCATGAAGCTGCTGCCGATCCAGAGAGCGTGGCTCATGCACCAGAGGATCTGCCCAACGGCCTGGGGATGTCGGCTGATCCGGATGATTCCGGTGGCGTAGAGCCGCACCTGGGGCTTCAGGACCGCGGGGATCTCAAGCAGGTTGTAGGTGGCTGGGTAGAGGAACAGGAAACTGATCGCTGTGACGACCCAGATCGAGGGCACCATCCCTGGCACTCCCTGCAGGTTCCAGATCCGGATGCCGTCATAGCGATGAGCCAGGAAGTAGCCGATCACAATCACTGCTGAGGGAATGCTGAGGGCCGCGAACACCAGTCGCCAGGCCCGTGCGCCGATCCTCGCTTCAGCACGGGTCCTCAGTGCGGCTCCACCGCTGTGGATCACGGCGAAAGCAACGAGCAGTCCCAGCATCACCAGGCTGCTGTGATGAATGCCTGCTGTTGCGTCGGCCAACGAGATGCTGCATCAGCGGTGATTCTGGCGTTCGGCAGGGAGGAGTACCCCTACAGTTTTCGGGCTTCCGCCGCTCGCCGGGCAGCTTGTCATGGCCGATCTGCCCTTCACCCTGGATCAGCTGCGCATCCTGCGGGCCATCGTCAGTGAAGGCAGTTTCAAGAAGGCGGCCGACAGTCTCTATGTCACTCAGCCGGCCGTGAGCCTGCAGATCCAGAACCTGGAGAAGCAGCTGGAGGTGGCACTGTTCGATCGTGGTGGCCGGAAGGCGCAGCTCACAGAAGCCGGCCACCTGCTCCTCAGCTACTGCGATCGAATCCTCAGCCAGTGTCATGAGGCGTGCCGCGCACTGGATGATCTCCATGATCTCAAGGGCGGGTCCCTGCTGGTCGGTGCAAGCCAGACCACAGGGACCTATCTCATGCCACGGATGATCGGTCTGTTTCGTCAGAAATTCCCGGATGTGGCGGTTCAGCTGCACGTGCACAGCACCCGTCGCACCGGCTGGAGTGTTGCCAATGGTCAGATCGATCTGGCGATCATCGGTGGTGAACTGCCCGCTGAGCTGAACGAGTTGCTGCAGGTGGTCCCGTATGCCAGTGATGAGCTCGCGCTGGTGCTGCCTGTGAAGCATCCACTGGCCCGGCTGGTGGAGCTCAGCAAAGATGACCTCTACAGGCTCGGCTTTGTCAGCCTGGACGCACTGTCGACCACGCGCAAGATGGTCGACCAGTTGCTGGGGCGCTCAGGCCTGGATGTGCAGCGCCTGCGCATCGAGATGGAGCTGAACTCATTCGAAGCCATCAAGAATGCCGTTCAGGCAGGCCTGGGAGCGGCCTTCCTGCCAGTGGTCTCGATTGAGCGTGAGCTCACCGCCGGCACCTTGCTGCGCCCAAGCGTCGTTGACCTTCAGGTGCGTCGTCAGCTCAAGCTGATCACCAATCCATCCCGCTACTGCTCCAGGGCTGCGGAAGCTTTCCGCAGGGATGTTCTGCCGGTTTTTGCCAGTGCCGACAGTCCTCTGCGACAGGGAAGGAATGGACTCCTGGTTCAGGAGAGCAGCTTGGAGGAGACAGTGGAGAGCAATCAGAACTGATCAGCTTCCGGAGTGATGCCGACCGTGTCATCGGCCACGCCTCGGGTCAGAAACTTGTTCTGGCTGATGTCGGTCTGGTAGACGCAGCGAACAACAGGCTTGTCGCGCACCGAGCCGATGTAGGCGAAGGTGTTCATGCGCTGTTTGCACTCACGCTCCTGAGCTGAGGTGATGGCCCCTTCCTTGCGCAGTACCGCCCAGTTCTCCCGTCGAATCACGCACCCAGGCTGCAGTGTCGGCTGTGTCACGAAACTGCTGGATGGATTCAGCGTTGTGTACATCTCAATGTCCATCACAAATGCGCTGGCACCCCACTGTCTGCAGAATTCCGGGTCCGGAACCGCCATGTCCAGCTGTTGAGAGCTGGCGATGTTGCCCTGGT
>CAYWOE010000193.1:0-2662 GCA_964459855.1 uncultured Synechococcus sp.
ATCGATCGCTTCCTGTCCTCTGATCCTGAATCAGAAGGGCTGATCTCGATCGACCTCCTGTGAACTCTTCAGATGCTGCAGTTTCACTGCAAAGTCTGCAGGTTGCTCGTGCTGAGACATATTCGTCGATTTAGAGTTGAGATTAACCAAGTGATCTTTAAGGCGCTACAACTAATCCACTCGGCCGCCTGTGAATCTGTTCACTTTTGTAGTCAAATATACTTTTAATAAAACTTCCTTGTTGTCTGAATTAGTGTTGGGACATCTTCAACATGTATTGTTGGTTGATTCACAGAGCTGGTGTTCAGAGTGTGTTCGAGCTCTCAGAACTTTCTTTCTGATTCAGGGCAGAGCAACTCTGCGATGAATCAACAAGAGGTCAGCAATGTTGAGCTTTTCCATCTCCTCGACCAGTTCCTCGTAATCAACCGCGGGGACTGCCTTGGCAAGGCCTTGAAGCTCAGCCACAAGAACACAGCATGAAGTTACGTAACAAGATAGCGAGGGCGTTACGGAATGTAAACACTCAAATGTTGCAAGGGTTTTCTCCCTCGCTGGAGTCGGCGGGATGACCGATTTGTTCAGGTGTTGACAGCGCAGCGTCCTGGCTGATATGCCAGCAGAGAGATAGTGCGTCTCTCGTGCTGTCACAGACTCCGAAAGTCAGCAGTGGTGATGGCTCTCTGTGGTTTCTCTGCAGTGCCAGAACCCAGAAAACAAGCATTCCCAGACGTGCTCTGACCCGACGTCCGTCGGATCCATCCTCACCCTGTAGATCGGGATGTCTGCATGAAGAATGGCTGTTGATAACTGAGCGACTTTATGGTGGCGCGATTTTTATCACATCTCATCGGCAGACTGTGTGTCGAACATGTCATGCCGCAGCATGCAATGCAGCACCACAACTGATTCACTGTCGTTGAGCTCTTAGATCCTGGGCTCTTTCTGGTCTGTTTGATCAGGCAACGCTTGCTGCACCGGGAGATTCAATGGTGGTCAGACGACGATCAATCCCTTGTTTGGAGCTTGGTCGCCCTGCGTCTCTGCGTGCAGTTGATCGCGTCATGAATGCTCTGCCTCCGGAATCAGCCTGAGTCTGATCTTTGCAGGCTCAGCAGGTGTGTCCAAGGACTCTCATGATTCAACCTCTTCTTGTCGCCTTCAGCGCCAGAACATCAGTCGTGACTGATATGGCGACATAGCCGAGCAACAGGCTTGTCGCGTGTGCCGCATCACCTCTCCATGCGGATGATTCCACCCTGCATGCACCCGGGTCAATCTGCAGTGCAACCAAGACTGCGACGGTTATCAGCCAGATCAGACTCGCTTTGCCAATGTTCACAGCCACGAGCCGTTATCTCCATGAACTAGCCATGGGGCGATGGATCTTCAAGCTGGTCAGCCTCACGCGCTGGGCGGAGTGATCTGCGTTCTGCCGAAATCCGACAAATGGATGATTCATTTTCTCCTCGATCTGAACGACCGTGAAGGGAGTGTCGCTGTCGAGCAGTGGAATGTTTATCCGGTCTTGGCCTTTCCGCCTTTGCTTGCATTGTGCTCTGCCTCATCAGGCTCTTCTCCATGGAGCCGTCGGAGCGGCCTGGTAACAGACCCGGTTCCAAAATTCAGCTCCTTCTTTGCAAATGCTCGCAGGAGAAAAACCTGCTGACTCAGCCGCTTCTCTGATGGAGACCACTCTCTTTTCTCAAGCCAACGGGAGTCGTGGCGGTATCGCTTTTGGTGTGTTGGATCATTCCGCCTCGTCCGGCGCTGAGTTGATCAGCACCGGTCCCACCCGGGCGACCAATCGACCATCGAGATTGGACTTACAACGTGGCATCGGTCCGTTCCAATCCCTTGCATCACTTGGACCAAGAGTGCGGTCGAAATGCTTCCAAAGCTGGGGATCATTTGCCCACGTTCTTACGTTCCGGCGCTGAAACCCACCAGCGCCTGAACGACCAACCAGCCACCTCTGACCAATTGGATCTCAACGCTGCCATCTGAGCCTGGCTCTGCGATGTGTCGAAGACATCATTCAGCGGACGAAAAATCGATCACGACCCTGACGAAACATGTGGCGAATCTGGCCCAAGACAGAGGGCGGGTGATCAGCGATGCGACAACGAACTAAAAGCTGGCTTACCGGCAACAGCATCTGCAGGCTGATCTGCTTCGGGAATCACCCCTGAACGCTCTGACTCAAAGTCACTCGGAGTCCTTCTGCTCGGGATCCTCTTCCTCAGGAAGCAGGTTCCTGATCGAAGTGATTCCCCAATGATCAGCCAGCACGCCGATCACACCGTCAGCAGCCTGATTGAGTACGTTCTCGAGTCGTTGGTTGTGCTCTTCACTGGTCTCGCAGCCAAAAGAGCTGTCTTTCCTGAGATCCGCCTTGCTGACCCACTCCATGCGTGCGCGTTCTTCATCGGTGCAGTTCTCACGAATCCAGGTGACTGCGAACGCGATGAGTGAAGTTCTTGCTGCGGCCGCCGTTTTCTGCAGGTCGGATTCCATCAACAGCCCGTCCATCGCAAGTTACAAACTCAGAGCAGTGAAAAGCTAAGGCGTTTTTCAGATCTGAATCCCATCAGATGATCCCAGGAACCGTTCAAATCCTGGCTTTTGTCCCATCTGCCAGTGCAGTGGCGGACCAACAGAG
>CAYWOE010000194.1:0-2657 GCA_964459855.1 uncultured Synechococcus sp.
GCTGGCAAGCCAGCTATGACCTTCAGCTGGTCACCAGGCGCAGGCGGATGTATCTGCAGGTGATGTGGGCCTATCTCGAGCAGCAGTCGTTTCCCCTGGATGAATCTGGATACCGCTCCCATCTCGCGGAAGTGCTGGAAATCGTCAACCGGCTGGGCGAGGCGGAGACGGTACGCGACTGGTTGATGACTACCCGCGACAAGCCGCGACTCGGCAAGGCCCTCAGTCTGCAGCTGCAGGGGGAGGGGAGGCTGGAGGAGTTTCTGATCTGAACCGCTGAACCAGGGCGACAAGCAGCACCCCGATCAGATAGAGGCCTGTGATCGCCCCAGCCAGAAGCAGCATGGTGACAGGGTCCGTTGAGGGGGTCAGCACTGCCCCTGCCAGGGCTGAGATCAGAACCACCCAGCGCCAGGCGGAGAGCATGCGCTGCCAGTTGACAAGTCCGAAGACCCCCAGCAGAAGTTGCAGAACCGGAAGCTGAAAGGCCAGGCCCGTTGACAGCATCAGCAGCAGAACGAAGTCCAGGTAACGTTCAATCGACCAGATCGGCTCCACCACATCAGCGCCGTAGCTCACGAGAAAATTCAGAGCTGCAGGCACGAGCGCCCACCAGGCGAAGGCGAGGCCTGTCAGGAACAGCACGGCTGAACCTGCCACGGACGGTGCGATCAGGCGACGCTCTCCCCTCGTGAGCCCTGGCAGGACAAAGGCAAGGCCCTGATACAGCACATAGGGAAGTGCCAGCGTGAGACCTGCGTAGCCGGCGACCTTGAAGGACACGAACAGAAATTCACCGGGGGCCAGCTGCAGGAAACGGATCGATCCTGCTGGTTCCTCCAGGATTCTCACCAGAGGCCGAACCGCCAGAAGACAGGCCAGGGCGCAGACCACCACTGCAACAAGACTGCGCAGCACTCTCTGACGCAGTTCCTCGAGGTGATCCACCAGAGGCATTTCCACGTCGTCGGGTGGGCTGTTCTGAACCCCGATCCGGATGGGCGGAGGCGGTGACAGCTTCGGGGACTCTTCAGGCGAGATCGGACTCAGAGGTGCTTCGGCATTGGAATCAAGTCAGGCTAGGGGTTTCAGGGCGTCAAGGTTTCTGCGTGCACGATCCGGTTCCGCCCAGACCAGTTCAGCCTGGCGGTGCCTCACGGTTCCCGGTGCTGTGCCGGGGATTCTCTGGAGATGTTCCACCGCAGTCATCACCACAGCAACATGTCGGTTGCCCTTGGCCCGGCTGAACCACGCCGCAAGATCCGCTGCCAGCTGAAGGTCCTCCTCCGTGGCAGCTGCCGCCGAGGCCTTCAGCACCACGTGGCTTCCCGGACATTCCTGGGCATGAAACCAGAGATCACCGGCCCGGGCCTGACGCAGGCTGATCCATTCGTTCTGGCGGTGGTTTCTTCCCACCTGAATCAACAGTCCATTCTCTGAGCGGATTTCCAGTGGCTGGGGCTGCCCCGGTGGCGGACCACTACGGCGACGTTGGCGTCGCGGCGTCAGCAGCTCCTCCAGTTCGACCTTGAGCTCCAGCAGCAATCGTCTGCGATCGTCCGGATCGTCCCAGTCTGCCTGCATCAGATCACTCAGAAAGCTTTCGCTGCCTTCGATCAGGGCAAGTCGCCGGTCATGGTGGATCAGTCGCTCCTCGATCAGCGGGATGGATCGCCTCAGTCGCTTCGCCCGCTGGTAAAGCTTCTGTGCCTCGTCAATGCTTTCTCTGTCAGGAGAGGCCTGGCAGAAGATTGCATCCGCCTTTCGCTGCAGTTCATCAGCTCGATCGGTGTCCTTCAGTCGATCCAGCTGCTCCCCTCGCTGGATCTGTTCACGCTCTCTGCTCTGCTCGAGAAGCCTCTGCAGTTCCTGATGATCCCTGTGCAGCTGCCGCCTGTGCAGGTGATCGCGGTAATAGATGCCCAGGCGAAGACTCAGTGGTCGCTCATCACTGGCAAGGTCGGCAGGATCGTTCCAGACGCGGTAGCCACCTGCGTCATCGAACTGAAGGATGAAATCACCAACACTCAGATGTTGCAGCCAGCTTTTCCAGCGCTGATGCAGCAGAACCCACTGGTTCTCGCTGATGTCCCCGACGGGGGTGGAGGTTGTCAGCGCTGATGCCGCCTCATCAACGCAGGGCAGGCTGACGAGCTGTCTTGTCAGAGCAGGGCTGATGCCCTGATAGGTCTCGCGCAGGGCTCTGCCGAGATCGACAGGAACCAGGGTCAGCCTCCGTTTCCACTGCTCAATGGATTCCTCGCTTTCGGGTGGAAGGCTCTGAAGCGAAGGCGGGGGGCTGTATGCATCACCGCTGCTCAGAGGCCGGACCCGTGACTGATGCTGTCTGATCTGTCGGGCAATGGCCGTGATCCTCTTCTGTTCATCGAGCAGCAGCACATTGCTGTGGCGGCCCATCAACTCCAGAACCAGGGTGCGGACGGTTGCCTCCCCAGGTCGTGGTGCGAAGTGAAACAGCACCACCCTTTCAAAGCCCCGCTGCTCCAGCGCCACCAAGGCCAGCTGCTTCAGCCCGTGCTGGACCTGCTGGGCCAGTGTGCTGCCTGATCCGATTCTGCTGGGCGATGGGATCTGGACGACTCTGGCGGCGTCCGCCTGCCAGCTGAGTTCCAGCCAGACCATGCCGCTGAGAGTGC
>CAYWOE010000195.1:0-2648 GCA_964459855.1 uncultured Synechococcus sp.
CAGCTGTTCAAGGAGCTGGACATCGAAGACCGTCTTCAGTGGAAGAGTCATTCGATGATCTTCAATCAGCCTGAGGAACCAGGGACCTACAGCCGTTTCGATTTTCCTGATCTGCCGGCGCCTGTGAACGGCGTGGCAGCGATTCTTGGAAACAACGACATGCTCAGCTGGCCCGAGAAGATCAGTTTCGGACTGGGTCTGGTGCCCGCGATGCTTCGTGGACAGGGCTACGTCGAAGAGTGCGATAAGTATTCCTGGACGGAGTGGCTGAGGGTTCACAACATTCCAGAACGGGTGAACGATGAGGTGTTCATCGCCATGAGCAAGGCCTTGAACTTCATTGATCCCGATGAGATCTCAGCCACGGTTGTGCTCACGGCTCTCAACCGCTTCCTGCAGGAGAAGAGCGGTTCCAAGATGGCGTTCCTGGATGGTGCTCCGCCTGAACGGCTCTGTCAGCCGATGGTTGAACACATCGAATCTCTCGGCGGTGAGGTCCATCTTGAGAGCCCGCTGCGGGAGATCAAGCTCAACGATGATGGTTCCGTGGCCTCTTTCCATATCGGTGGCATCAAGGGCAAGGAGAGCTTCGATCTCACCGCTGATGCCTACGTGAGTGCTCTGCCGGTGGATCCCTTCAAGCTGCTGCTGCCGCAGCCCTGGAAACAGATGGAGGTCTTCCAGAAGCTCGACGGGTTACGCGGTGTTCCCGTGATCAATCTGCATCTCTGGTTTGATCGCAAGCTCACCGATATTGACCACCTCCTGTTCAGCCGCTCCCCTCTGCTCAGCGTCTACGCCGACATGAGCATCACCTGCAGGGAATACGAGGACCCCGACAAATCAATGCTGGAACTTGTGTTCGCTCCCGCCAAGGACTGGATCGGACGTTCGGATGAAGAGATCATCGAAGCCACGATGGGTGAGCTCAACAAACTCTTCCCCATGCATTTCGGCGGCGATAACCCCGCCACGCTGCGCAAGTACAAGGTGGTGAAGACTCCTCTCTCCGTCTACAAAACCACTCCGGGCTGCCAGAAGCTCCGTCCCGATCAGACCACTCCGATCAGCAACTTCTTCCTGGCCGGCGACTACACGATGCAGCGCTATCTGGCCTCCATGGAGGGTGCGGTTCTGAGCGGCAAACTCTGCGCAGGGGCGGTGGATCGCAAGAGCGATCAGCTGGCATCATCGTCTTCTGTCAGCGAGCCGGTCTCGGCCTGAGTCATGTCTCTCGCAGCTCCGGACCTCGACGCAGCCTTCGAGGCATGTCGTCGGGAGACCGCCGAGTGGGCGAAGACGTTCTACATCGGAACGCTGCTGCTCCCTTATGAGAAGCGACGAGCCATCTGGGCGATCTACGTCTGGTGCCGACGCACCGACGAGCTCATGGACAGTCCGGAGGCTCAGGCTCGGCCGCAGCATGAGCTGGCTGATCGTCTCAATCGCTGGGAGCTGAAAACACGCGATCTGTTCAAGGGATATGTCCACGACGATCTCGATGCGGTGATGGTCGACACGCTTGAGCGGTTTCCGCAGAGCATTCAGCCCTATCTCGACATGATCGAGGGTCAGCGCATGGATCTCACCTGGACCCGCTACCCCCGCTTCGAAGACCTCAAGCTCTACTGCTACCGGGTGGCAGGCACCGTCGGCCTGATGACTCAGGGCGTCATGGGTCTGGATCAGGCCTACAGCTCCGCACCCTGGAGTGATCGCCCCGACACCTCGGATGCGGCGGTCGCCCTGGGGATCGCCAATCAGCTCACCAACATCCTCCGTGATGTCGGGGAAGATCGCGGTCGCGGTCGGATCTATCTACCTCAGGAGGATCTCGAGCATTTCGGTTACTCCGAGGATGACCTGATGGCAGGCCGGCTCAACCAGGCCTGGAAGGATCTGATGGCGTTTCAACTGCGTCGCGCCCGGGAGTGGTTTGATCGCTCTGAAGCCGGAGTGCGCTGGCTGTCGCGAGACGCCAGATGGCCCGTCTGGACCTCACTGCGCCTTTACAGGGGGATTCTGGATGTGATTGAGCGCCACGATTACGACGTCTTCAATAAACGTGCCTACGTCGGGAAGCTCAACAAACTGCTTGATCTTCCCCGTTCCTTCGTGCTGGCACAGTCCCGATAGCTCTTCGCTGAACATCAAAAAACCGGCCATCGGGAATGGCCGGTTGATGGTGTTGATCGGGACTCAGACAGCTGTTTTCTGATTGGCCAGGAGATCCTTCAGCTTGGAGAGCTCTCCGGCCCAGCGAGGATCGGGTGCTTCTTCAGCCTTGGCATCGCTGTGCACGACCTTGTTCACAGCCTTGCGGGCTGAACCGGGTGCATGGCCACCGCCTGCCTGTCCGCGACGGCCACCACCGCCTGAATTGCTGTCACGTCGTTCGGAGCGCTCCACACGCAGAGCGTTTCCACCGAACTCCTTGCCGTTGAACTGCTCGATGAGGGCGTCAGCGACTTTCTCGTCGTCGACGTTGGCGAAACCGAAGCCGCGGCAGGCACCTGTCTCGCGGTCGAGAACGGCCTTGAAGCGAATCCCCTCCCCAACGCTGGTGAGCTGAGCCTCAAGCTCCTTGCTCTCGAAATTCTGCGGCAGATTGCCGATGTAAAGACGCACGCTCATGAAACGGGGAAGGG
>CAYWOE010000196.1:0-2581 GCA_964459855.1 uncultured Synechococcus sp.
AGAAAGGGCTCTGCGATGACGGTTCAGGAGTCATGGCCGGACAGTACTCAGATCACCCGCCCCTAGCGCGTGCTGGCCATGGCCTGATTGAGTTCGGCTGTGATCTCTCCAGGATGGATCAGCCAGGCTGATTCGGCAGGAATGGCGAGACTGTTCACCAACGGCGAACACTGTTCGAGAGCCTGAAGGCTGTGACCGTCCCAGAGGCGCAATCCACCTCGATACGGGTGGTACCCGCGGATCTGATGGTGTCGCAATCCGCAGCACATCCCCGGATCAAGGCCAGCTTTCTCGGCATAGGTCTGGGCTTTGGCAAGCAGTTCCAGCTGCTTCGAGGAATCCATCTGACTGACATCCAGTGCCTTGAACAGGCGGCGGTTCAGGAACCGATCGCACAGATCGGCAAGCGGCTCGGGCGCTTCCTCTCTCCATCGCTGGAAGTGATACCCGGTGCGGAGGTCATCATTGGCCAGGTAGCTGTGCAGTTCGAGCTCACCGGTGTCCCAGAGCCAAGCCTGCATGATCCGATCAGCCCAGATCCGCTCGGGGCCGAGCTGTCGAGCCTGCCGGATCAGTTGCTCCAGCAACCAGTTGCAGACCACATTGAGGCGATGGTTGTAGACACTGCGGTACATCAGGCTCCGCACCACGAGGTAATGCTCCACAGCCATCAGACCCTTGGGATGAATGGCCAACTCGCCGTCCGGGGCCAGCGTGATCGCACCCAGGATCCGGTCAAGATCCAGCTGGCCGTAACGGGCGCCCGTGCTGTAGCTGTCGCGTAACAGGTAATCCAGGCGATCACAGTCCAGCTGGCTGCTCACCAGGGCTTTGATCACGCCACGATCCGCACGTCCATGCTCCAGAAGGTCGGCAACAGCGTCGGCTGTTCCTTTGGAAAACCGTTCCAGGGGGGCCTGAATCTCGGGGTGTTCACGGATCACACGTGCGGACCACTGCTCGTGGTGTGTATCGAACATCTCCTCCCCTGTGTGGCTGAGCGGGGCATGGCCCAGGTCATGGAGTAGAGCGGCGGCGTAGAGCACGCCCTTCTGGTCGTCAAGTGCAGGATCGAGCTCGATCAGTCTGTCCATCGCCCGGCGCGCGATGGCAAACACACCCAGTGAATGCGTGAATCGACTTGACTCGGCACCGTGAAACGTGAGGAATGCCGGTCCGAGCTGGCGGATGCGCCTCAGTCGTTGAAAAGGTGCCGAATCAACGAGCTCGAGCACCATGGCTTCGGCTGGTTGATCGGCATCGAGGCTGATCCCGTGATGGAGTGGGTCGTGATAAGTGCGTGAGCTCATTCAGCTCATCGGCTCCGCTTCAACGTCGTCGCTGGTCGGCACCGAATCAGTGGAGGCCTGGCTGGCTTCCTGATCAATCAGCGACTGGAGCACCCGTTCTGCGTCCGCAAGCCAGCGATCGCCCTCCCCTCCTGGATTCAGCGGCTCTGGCCCGTCCAGAATCCTGTCCGGTGTGATGCCTTCACCCTGAATGTCCCGACCGCTGGGGGTGACATATCCAGCCACGGTCACGGCGAGTCCACTGCCGTCACTGAGGTTGGTCAAGGTCTGAATCAGGCCCTTCCCGAAGGTGTTGCTTCCGAGCAGCAGCGATCGCTCGTCATCCTGGAGGGCCCCCGCCAGAATTTCGCTGGCGCTTGCCGTGCCTCCATTGACCAGTGTCACCATCGGGCCCGTGTAGAGCACTTCGGCTCCAGCCTGGATTGGATCGGCGATGCCGCTGCGGTTCCGGGTCTCAACAATGGGTTGCTGGTCCAGGAATGCATCGGCAACCGCGAGCCCTGCGCTGACCAGCCCACCGGAGTTGTTGCGCAGATCCAGCACCAGTCCTTCAACGCTTTTGTCGGACAACTCGTCGATGGCTTCGCGAACCTGATCGGGCACGCCTTCGCTGAACTGCGTGATCCTGATGTAACCGAGGGTGTGGGCATCACTGCGCAGCCTCCTGGTGCGCACCGGACGCAGGTCGATGTTGCGTCTCTCCAGGGTCAGCTCCTGCCGCTCACCCTGAAGCGTCTGCAGGGTGAGCAGCACCTGGGTTCCCACCGCACCCCTGAGACGTGCTGCGGTCGCTTCGAGGCCAAGTGACTCAACGGCTTCGCCGTTCACCTCCAGGACTTCGGTGCCGCTCACGATGCCGGCCTCGGCTGCCGGGGACCCTTCCAGTGGGGCGATCACCACGGTGGCGTTGCTGTCCTGTCGGTGGCCCAGCTGCAGCCCCACGCCGCTGAGGTTCCCCTCGTTGCTGGCCTTCATCACCTCGTAATCCGCGGGTCTGAGCAGACGGGTGTAGGGGTCATTGAGCGGCAGCAGCATCGCTTCGATGGCGCTGTAAGCCTCTTCGCTGCTTTCAATCGTGTTTTCAAGCGCCTTCTGGCGGAGGCGCTTCCAGCGGATCTTGTCGAACTGGTCAGGGTCGAGATAACCCTGATTCACCAGCCGCCAGCTCTCCACCACCAGTTGCTGGGCGTCGTTGAGCGCCAGCACCTGGGGGGTGGCAAGCAGAACGATGAGCACGGCGCTCGCCAGACCAAAAGCCAGGCGTCGCAGAC
>CAYWOE010000197.1:0-2570 GCA_964459855.1 uncultured Synechococcus sp.
GCGCTGCTTCACAATGGCTCCGCCCAGATCACTCCATGATGCCGACTGCGATGAACCTGCCTGCCGGCATCAGTCAGGACAGCCTGCTTGAGGCACTGCGCCCTCTCTGCTGGGGGGCCGCCGACATTCTGCGGGCCTATGCCCGCGGTGAGCAGCCTCCCCATGGATTTTCCCGTGCGCTGAGTGTGGACAATGGCGGCGAGGGCCCCGTTTCAGCGGCTGATCTGGCTGTGAATCAATGGTTGCTCGACGGTCTGCGTTCAGCGTTCCCCGATGCCGGCTGGATGTTGCTCAGTGAGGAGACGGCCAAAGAGCAGCTCACCGACGGAGAGCCACTGCCTGGCGAATGGCTGTGGATCCTGGATCCTCTCGACGGCACCAAGGATTTTCTGCAAGGCACCGGCGAATACGCCGTTCATCTGGCGCTGGTGCGCGGGCAGCGTCCGGTGCTGGGAGTTGTGTTGCTTCCGGAGGCTGACGAGCTTTGGTTCGGCCTGGTGGGGGATGGCAGCTGGTGCGAGAACCGCACAGGTGATTGCAGCCCTGTTCGCTTCAGCGAGCGTTCGGCTGAGGGGGAGCTGATCTTGGTGGCCAGCCGCAGTCATCGCGACGATCGTCTGGAACGTCTGATCGCCGCTCTCCCCCTTGCCGGCTCCAAGGCCGTTGGCAGTGTCGGTTGCAAGGTGGCCACCATTCTGCGTGGTGAGACCGATCTCTACATCTCCTTATCCGGCAGGAGTGCTCCCAAGGACTGGGACATGGCAGCCCCTGAAGCCGTGTTGCTGGCGGCTGGCGGTGCCTTCACCCACGCTGATGGTCGTGCGCTCACCTACAACACCGGGGATATTCGTCAGGCAGGCTGTCTGATCGCCAGCCATGGAAAAGCCCATGCCGGGCTTGAGCAGCGAGCGGCACGGGCCATGGAGACAATCGATCCAGCTTTTCAGGTCTGAGTCCAGACCACCTCAGGACAGGGGAGCAACCGGAGTGGGGGCAGGTTCGGGCTCAGTGTCTTCCCCGTTCTGGGGCACACCGCGCAGTGTCAGATTGATGCGCCCGCGGTTGTCGATTTCGCGCACACGAACGGTGACTTCGTCGCCCACCTTCACCACGTCCTCCACCTTTTCAACCCGAGCTTCCGAGAGCTGGGAGATATGGATCATGCCTTCCTTGCCGGGAAGGATCTCCACAAAGGCGCCGATTGGAATGATGCGCGTGATCGAACCGCTGAACATCTCGCCTTCGTTGACCTTGCGGGTCAGGCCTTCGATGATCTTCTGAGCTTCGTCGGCTGCGGCTCCGTCGTGGGAGGCAATGGTGACGATGCCGCTGTCCTCGATGTCGATCTTGGTGTTGGTGCGCTCGGTGATGCCTTTGATGGTGCGGCCACCGGGACCGATCACGGTGCCGATCAGTTCCGGATCAATGCGGAAGCTGAGCAGGCGTGGGGCATGGGGTGACATGCCGTCGCGGGGGGTGTCAATCGCCTCGAGCATTTTTTCGAGGATGTGCAGACGTGCCGGGCGGGCCTGATTGATGGCCTCGGCAACGGTGTTGATCGCCAGACCGGTGATCTTCATGTCCATCTGCAGGGCGGTGATGCCCTTGTCGGTGCCCGCCACCTTGAAGTCCATGTCGCCGAGGAAGTCCTCGATCCCCTGGATATCGGTGAGGATGCGGACCTCCTTGCCCTCCTTGATCAGACCCATGGCTGCACCGCTCACCGGTGCTTTCAGGGGCACGCCGGCGTCCATCAGAGCCAGAGTGCTGCCGCATACCGAACCCATCGAGGTGGAGCCGTTGGAGCTGAGAACTTCGCTCACAACCCTCACCACGTAGGGGAAGGTGTCCTTCGCAGGCAGCACCGGCAGAATGGCGCGCTCCGCAAGAGCTCCATGGCCGATTTCACGCCGGCCAGGGGATCTCATCGGCCTGGTCTCGCCCACCGAGAAGGGCGGGAAGTTGTAGTGATGGAGGTAGGTCTTCTCAGTGTTGGGGTTGAGATCATCCATCTCCTGAGCATCACTGGGTGTGCCGAGGGTTGCGGTCGACAGCACCTGTGTGAGGCCGCGCTGGAACAGGCCGGAGCCGTGCACCCGCTTGGGCAGCACTCCTGCTGCCGCACTGATCGGACGCACCTGATCAAGACTTCTGCCGTCAACACGCTTGCCGTCCTTGACGATCTGCTGACGCATCAGCTTCTTCGTGAGGGCCTTGAAGCTGTTGGGCAGGGCCTTGCCGTTCCCTGACACCAGTTGGCGTACAGGGTCGTTCTCTTTCAGACCCTCGATGGTTTCAGCGGTTTGCTCACGGATGGCATCGAGCTTTTCGTCGCGTTCCGCCTTGCTCTGGTCGAACTGGCTGAGCACTTCGCCGATTGATTTGCTGCAGGCTTTCTCGAGATAAACAGGCAGCGTTGTGTCTTCGCTGGGAGCCTCCGGCTTCACCTGTTCGATTCCAGCGTCCTTGAGGATGTTCTCCTGAGCCTTGATGAGCTCGCAGACCGCTTCGTATCCGAAGTCGATCGCTTCAATCACATCTCCTTCGGGCAGCTGGTTGGCGCCTGCCTC
>CAYWOE010000198.1:0-2564 GCA_964459855.1 uncultured Synechococcus sp.
TGGGTCGGATCACCAGCAACCAGCCCTCCCCATGGGGATCCTTCTGAAGCTCTTCGGGATTGGCCAGGAGGGCTTCATTGCGCTGCAGAACCTCACCGCTGAGAGGGGCATACATCTCTTCAACGGCCTTCACCGACTCAACGGTGCCGAAACTGCTGCCACGGTTGAGATCGCTGCCCACCTCGGGGAGATCGACAAAAACGATGTCACCGAGCTGATCCACGGCGTAGGCGCTCAGGCCGATGCGGATCAGTTCGGCGTCCTGCCAGGCGTATTCATGACTGTCGGCATAGCGGTAGGAGGCAGGGAAGTCGAAGGCCATCGGGCCGTAACGAGCGTCTTTCAATCAGTGTGCGCCAGATTCAGATGTCCCGCCGCAGCCAGGGCTTCCAGGGCCTGAATCAGCGCCAACTCGATGTGGGCGTGATGGGTACCGCCCTGCACGTAGAGATTGAACGGTTCGCGCAGGGGCGCGTCGGCGGAGAACTCACTGGTGCTGCCGTCGATGAACGTTCCGCCGGCCATCACCAGATCACTGGCATAACCAGGCATCGCCGCCGGCACGGGATCGAGATAGGAGCCCACTGGCGAACAGGCCTGAAAAGCGCGGCAGATCAGTTTGAGAGCCTCGGGATCACCCAGCTGCACGGCCTGGATCAGATCACCACGCGATGCCCCGGCAACGGGCTGAACCGGAAAACCGAGATCGGCAAACACCCCGGCCACGAGATCAGCACCGATCAGCGCTTCAGCCACCATCTGCGGCGCCAGAAAAAGACCCTGGAGCAGCAGACGGTGCAGGTCAAACCCGGTCCCTCCCTCGCTGCCGATCCCCGGGGCGGTGAGACGGCAGCAGGCCTGTTCAACCAGATCGGCGCGGCCTGCGATGTACCCACCGGCCGGTGCGATCGTTCCGCCCAGGTTTTTGATCAGCGAACCGGCGACCAGATCCGCACCCACGTCGGAAGGCTCCTGGGCCTCAACCAGTTCTCCATAGCAGTTGTCCACGAAACAGACGCAGTCGGGCTGCTGTTCATGAATGCGGGCACAGAAACGACCGATCGTCTGCACAGTGAGTGATGGACGCCAGCTGTAGCCGCAGCTGCGCTGAATCAGAATCAGGCGGCGGGGGACATCCAGTGCCTGCTCCAGGGCCTGTTCGTCCACCTCCCCGGCATCGGTGAGCTGCAACTCGTCATAGGCGATGCCGAAGTCCCTGAGGGAGCCCTGCCCTTCCCCCCGCAGACCGATGACCTCCTCGAGTGTGTCGTAGGGACGTCCTGTGATCGACAGCATGCGATCACCAGGCCGGAGCACGCCGAACAGGGCGGCAGCGATCGCATGGGTCCCGCTGACGAACTGAAGTCGCACCGCTGCCGCTTCAGCCCCAAGCACGCGTGCGAACACGCGGTCGATCACCTCTCGCCCCTGGTCACCATGGCCGTAACCGCTCACGGAGGCGAAATGCTGGGTGCCAACCCGCTCGGCCTCAAACGCGGCCAGAACCTTCTGCAGCCGCTCGGCCACAGCCGCGGTGCGCTGCCGGGCAAGCGGTTGCTGATGCTCACGCATATCCGCGACCTTCTGACGGGCAAATGCCCTGGCATCACTGAGATCCATCGCAGGTGAGCCGGTGCTGTCGCAATAGCGGTCCGAACCTTGTGCGATGGCAAAACCGCGGAAAGCCTCCAGTTTTCTTTTACATTCACCTTTCCAACCAACTGTTTCTGTCGACGGCTGTAGCTGTTCCGACCGCAGCAGAACTGGTTCAAGGAGAAACTTCTTGGTCACCACCACTCCGGCAGTTACCCGCACCAATCGCGAATTGCGCATGCGCGCAGCGGTGATGGCGCCCCGGCAACGACTGCCCCGCAAACAGCGCAAATTGAAGGGTGGAACCACCTCCTTCATGGTGGCGATGCACGTGCTGGCCACGATTGCCTTGCTGCCAAGGTTCTGGAGCTGGCAGG
Organism: uncultured Synechococcus sp.; assembly: GCA_964459855.1. Taxonomy (GTDB): domain Bacteria; phylum Cyanobacteriota; class Cyanobacteriia; order PCC-6307; family Cyanobiaceae; genus Synechococcus_C. The sequence continues at coordinate 1,971 of CAYWOE010000198.1, forward strand.
GAGCAGTGGCCTTTGGAATCCTTTACTGGGCCACGGTGCTCGGTGTGACACTTGGCCTGCATCGGCTCGTGGCTCACCGAAGTTTCGAAGTGCCCCGCTGGCTGGAACGGGTGCTGGTGATCATGGGCACTCTCGCCGCACAGAGCGGACCGATCGACTGGGTGGCCCTGCATCGCCACCACCACAAATTTTCCGATCAACCCAACGATCACCACGATGCAGGCCGGGGCCTTTGGTGGAGCCACAGCGAATGGATGCTGCACGAGATCCCCGCGCTTGAGCACAAGGAACGCTTCGGCGGCGACCTGCTCAAGGATCCTTTCTACGTGTGGCTGGACCGCTGGTTCCTGGTGCTGCAGATTCCAATTGGTCTGGCGCTCTACTGGTACGGCAATGCAGCCCAGGTGCACGGCGGCGGAGTGGGTCTGGTGCTGTGGGCCATTCCTCTGCGTCTGGTGGTGGTGTACCACGTCACATGGCTGGTGAATTCAGCCACACATGCCTTCGGCTATCGCAATTTCGATTGTCCGGACCTTTCTAGAAACTGCTGGTGGGTGGCCGTCCTGTCCTTCGGAGAGGGTTGGCACAACAACC
>CAYWOE010000199.1:0-2544 GCA_964459855.1 uncultured Synechococcus sp.
TGTCCGATGACCGTGTTGATGAGCTGATCGTGGCGCAAGGCCGCTATCAGATCGGCGACGTCTACCTCGGCACGGTGGAGAACGTGCTTCCCGGGATCGACGCCGCCTTCGTGAATATCGGAGAGAGTGAGAAAAACGGTTTCATTCATGTGAGCGATCTGGGGCCGCTTCGTCTCAGGAAAGGAGCCGCAGGGATCACCGAACTGCTTGGACCGCGCCAGAAAGTGCTGGTTCAGGTGATGAAAGAGCCCACAGGAACCAAAGGGCCTCGTCTCACCGGAAATCTGGCACTTCCCGGACGCTATCTGGTGCTGCAGCCCAGTGGTCAGGGGGTGAACATCTCCCGTCGCATCAGCGCTGAAGGGGAACGCAATCGCCTCAGAGCTCTTGGCGTTCTGGTGAAACCGCCGGGAGCTGGTCTGCTTGTCCGCACGGAAGCCGAGGGGATCAGTGAAGACCTGCTCATTGATGACCTTGAGTCCCTGCTGCGTCAGTGGGAGGCCATCCAGAAAGCCGCTGAAACCGCCGCTCCTCCGGTGCTGCTCAACCGAGATGAGGATTTCATCCATCGGATTCTTCGCGATCACACCGGCCCTGAGCTGGTGCGCGTCGTGGTGGACGATGCCTCGGCAGTCGATCGTGTGACCACCTTCCTGGGGCAGGAAGGGGCCAGCGTTTCGGTGGAGGCGCACAGTGAATCCGATGAGCTGCTCGAGCATTTCAAGGTCAACGCCGCCATCCGTGATGCCTTGAAGCCCAGGGTGGATCTTCCCTCCGGCGGCTACGTGATCATTGAGCCCACCGAGGCTCTCACCGTCATCGATGTGAACTCGGGATCCTTCACCCGTTCCGCCAATGCCAGGGAAACTGTCCTGTGGACGAACTGCGAGGCCGCCGCTGAGATCGGGCGGCAACTGAAGCTGCGCAACATCGGTGGTGTGATCGTCGTCGACTTCATCGACATGGACTCCCGGAGGGATCAGCTGCAGCTGCTGGAGCATTTCATGACGGCGATGCGCGACGATTCGGCGCGCCCCCAGATCGCTCAGCTCACAGAGCTGGGGTTGGTCGAGATGACGCGCAAGCGTCAGGGCCAGAACATCTATGAGCTGTTCGGTCGCGTTTCGCCCGGTTATGAAGCTGTCTTGCCTGGTAAGGCCCTGCCCCAGTCTCACGCTTCAGCAACCGGTCTGGTGAGATCGACCACATTGGCGCGCGCTGAAGTCGCTGCCCCGGCCGACGCAGGAGGTGGACGTCGACGCCGCGGTGGTCGTGGTCGCGCCGGTGCAGCCAGCGAGACTATTCCTGGAGATTCCGGACTGGAGACGGCTGTCTCGGGTGAATCAACGACTGAGGCCACTGAGCCCGCTGCTGCCAACAGGCGTCAGGACCCTGAACTGATCGCTGTTCCGATGGACGATGACCAGGAGAAGGTGTACGGCTGGCTGGGCCTCAATCCCGTGCTTCTACTGGATCCGCCACCTGAAAACGACAATCTGCTGGTGCGCGTGGTGCGACCGGGAGACGATGCCGACGCGGTTCTGGAGGAAGCCCGACAGCAGCTGGCCGCCAGTTCAGGCCGCCGCCGCCGCCGCGGCTCCCGCGGTGGTCGAGGCGCCGGGCGACAGGCTGCGGCTGCATCGTTGTCTGCTCCCGCTTCCACCTCAGCAGCCGCAGCAGACTCTGAAGCTCCGCTGCTGGTTGAGATCACACCGTTGGAGCAGTCGTCTGTGAGCGAGGCTCCGCCTGCGACGCAGATGCCTGCCGAGACTGAGTCAAAGTCTTCCGAACCTGTTGCAGCTGCAGTCGCTGATCCTGAAACGTCAACTGAGGAGGCGCGTCCGGGTCGCCGGCGCCGTCGTTCCTCCGCTGCGAGCGAGTGATTGTCGGAGTTGATGAGGTCGGCCGTGGCTGCTGGTTCGGACCTGTCTTCGCTGCGGCAGTCAGCCTGAGCGACTCCGCAGCGGAGGAACTCTCCGCTCTCGGCCTCACTGACAGCAAGGCTCTCTCTCCCCGACGGCGGGCTGCACTGGTGCCGCAGATTGAAGCCCGTGCCACATGCTGGGCACTGGGTCAGGGTTCTGCCAGAGAAGTGGATGCCAGGGGCATCAGGGTGGCGACCGAGCTGGCCATGCTGCGTGCGCTCCAGAGGTTTCCCTTCCCTGTTGAACTGGTGCTTGTTGACGGTGTTCTGCCCCTCCGTCCCTGGCCAGGGCGGCAGCGCACCATTGTCCGCGGTGACAGTCAGGAGGCATCGATCGCAGCTGCCAGTGTTCTGGCCAAGGAGGCCCGAGATGCCCTGATCCGCAGGCTTGCGCAACGTTTCCCTGGTTACGCACTGGAGCGCAATGCCGGCTACGGAACAGCACAACATCGTGCGGCACTGCTGGCTTCAGGACCGACTCCGATGCATCGCCACACGTTTCTGACCAAGTTATTCAGAGGTGTCTGAATCTGTCTCCTGCTGCTCAGGTGACTGCAGACACCATTCCTGAAAATCCCTGACCAGCTGACGCCCGACCCGACCTTTGATCGTCATCAGGA
>CAYWOE010000200.1:0-2528 GCA_964459855.1 uncultured Synechococcus sp.
CGGAGGTGGTTCCGGTGATCAGAACAGTGCCTGGAACGGGCATCGGAAGGATCTGAGCAGATCGCTCAGTCTGCCGCTCGGATGACTGGCTCTCAGGCGATCGGTCATGAATTGCAGCGGGCCGCCGATCAGCGCCAGATCACGCGCAGACGGTTCGGAGCGATCCACTGCTCCTGCTCATCCATCAGCCGTTCATCGCCGCCAAGTGTGAACAGGGTGTCAAAGCGATGTTGAAGCCCCTGCAACTTTGTGGCTTCCACATCCACGACAGCTGCGAGTTCTCCATGTCTGTCGAGTCGCTCCTGATAAGCCATGGACAATCTCACCAGACTGACCACTCCCAGGAAGATCAAACCGCACTTCACTGCCAGAGCGAGGGAGCTGCACAACAGTTCCCTTCGATCGTTCTGCTGCTGAAGCAGAGCCGCCAGGGAGGCGGCATCGGGTGCTGAAGAGACGGCTTTGCGCATGACCGCTTGTAACGCGGAGCACCGTTCATGCCAAGAGGCCTGTTCAGCTCAGGCGCGGTAGAGACTCACGCACAGCCGGATGGCGAGCACACCGGCGTGAGCAGCCACCACGAGAGCGATGAGGATTTCGGTCTGGGTAAGGGTGCTGACCATGACGGAAGCCTGAAACCATTGCATTCTTTCCTGCGCAGGCCTCGGGGCGCCATCATTCGCAAAGGCCTGTCACACCCGCATGGAAGACCTGAGCCCTGATTCCCTGGTGACCATCGACGCAGAGGCGATCCGGACACTGAACCTGCAGGCCCTTTCAACCTGGATGGAACGCCCGCTCCAGACACTGCTCGATGGCGGCGCTGCACTGGAACTGCGCTATGAGTGGCCACGCCAGCCCGATGATCCCAGAGAGCTGAGCGAGTGTCCGGAACCCCGGCTCTGGGCACTGCGCGCAGACGCCCGTTACCCATGGCTGCCACTGTTGCTGGAGCGCACCGGAGGAAGCCTGGCCCAGCACGTGGCCATGCTGGTACCCCACAATTTCAGCCCAAGCGAAGGCATCCGCTTCGACCCTCAGGCTCTGGAGCTGTGGATCACCCATCGCCTGATGTTGCTCGACCAGCTTGGCAGCGCGGCGAATGCGTCCGGAGGGCAGCGCGGCAATCTCAGCCTGATGGCCGCCAGTCTCGGTTTTGAGCTGGATGGGGGCTTCTGGGAACTGCTCGATCAATCGCCAGCGGCGAGGCCATGAAGAGCTGGAGTCGATTACCGCTGCTGTTGCTGGCGTTCTGCGCCGGAAGCTGCGGGACCCAGGCACAGCTGCTCAGCCCGGCCCGCTCACCGCAGGTCGTTGTGACAAAGCCTGTTCCAGTGCCGTCACCCCCCGGACAGAGCGGTCCGACACAGGAACTGGTGGCAAGCCTGGAGGGGAAGAGGGTCCGGCTCACAGCTCGACGCTCCGACCGGCAGGGCCGGCATGATCAGCGCCCGTGGCTGCTTGAACTGCGCCAGGGCAGCACAGTCCTGGCCAGATGGCCGGCGGTGAGTGGAACTCCCGGCAGCCAGAACCTGGAGCGACGCTGGTCGCCTGGCAATGGAGCTCCCCTTCCAATGGGTGAATACAACCTGGCCCCACCGGAACCCTGGGGTGAGGACATCTGGGTGAATCTCACGCCCCGTTTCGACACCCGCCGCAGCGGGCTGGGAATTCATCACTGCAACCCAGGCAGCGGCTGCCTGTGCCTGCCGGATCGAGCATCCCTGCTGGCTCTCACCGCCTGGATGCAGAAGGTCGACCTGAGACGCCTGAGTGTTCTGAACTGAGCCGGCAGAGTCAGCCCCCCTGCAATGCCAGCTGAAGCGCTCTGCGGCCGCTGTCGACAGCCAGCAGCAGAGACAGCGCTCTGAGCAGCCAGGCCAGGGTTCCCGCATTGACGCGATCCAGACGGGACGCCGTCCACTGGGCTGCGAACGACGCGACGGCTCCGAGCAGAAGACCGAGCATCCACTGACCCCGTCCTTCATGGAGAAACTGCAACGAGGCGGCACTGGCTGAACAGGCCACAGCGAGAGTGCTGAGACGAATCGCCTGACGAATCGGCACCGACAGCCCGCTCACCATCAGTGGAACCATCAGCAAACCTCCACCGAGACCGAGCATGCCCCCCGCCAGACCGGCCACAGCTCCCACAGCCATGAGACCGGTCTGGGGCAGAGGAAGGTCAGGTTCAGGCTCCTGATCAGCGCGATCACCACGGATCGTCACTGCCAGAAGCACGTAGAGCAAAGCCTGAAGCGTCAGCAGCTGCCAGCCTGCGGCGAGTCGACCGAGTCGGCTGAACAGCAGCGCGGTGGCAAAGGCCGAAAGTCCGATCGCCAGGCCTGGTCGGAGCGGCAGAGTACGCGCTCGCCAGTGGGTGTAACTGCCGCCGATCGCCGTGGGCACGATGGCGAACGTGCTCGTGGCTAGCGCCTGATGGGGGCTGAGCCCCATCCACAGCAGCAGAGGGGCGAAAATCAGACCACCACCGATTCCCAGCAGACCGGCCAGAGCTCCCGCCAGGA
>CAYWOE010000201.1:0-2507 GCA_964459855.1 uncultured Synechococcus sp.
AAGTCGAAAAAATGGCCAATTTCGGCAATTTAGGGAGACTCTCACTGGACTGCCTGGCTCTTAAGAGCTTGTTCAGACTCTGATAACTGAACGTCGGTGTGATCGGTCAGGCATGTTCAAAAGCTCGCTGGAAACGTTCCCAGAGTTCCTGCGGCTGCTCAAGCCCCACGGAGACGCGCAGCAGATGCGATGGCACACCGCAGCTTGCCGCCCATGCGAGTTCCTCGTAATGGGCAAGCATCACGTAAGGGCAGACCAGTGTGAAGGCGGTGCCGAGGCTCGGTCCCTTGCAGACCTGCAGGGAGTCGTAGACGCTTTCAGCCGTTTTGGCTCCTCCTCTGAGCTCAAAGGAGAGCAGGCAGCCATGGCCTCCTCGCGTTCGCTGCAGGGCCCTGAAGTTCTCGCATTCACCCGGGTGAAAGAGGTTGGCCACGGCGGGGTGGCGGCGCAGGCGTTCAGCCAGGAAGAGTGTGTTGGCATTGAGCTGATGCACCCGTGCGTGCACGTCCGCACTGCCCTGGTCGAGGGCGATGGCATCGTCGCCGGCGAGCTGCGCCAGCGGTTGCAGGGCGCTGGCTGATGCAGCCAGCTGATCTCGCCAGCGGGAGTGGTGACTTCGCACCAGACAGCCCGCAAGCACATCCCCACGGCCCGCGAAGCTTTTGGTGAGTGAGCTGAACACCAGATCGGAGTGGGGCAGGGCATCGATGTTGATCCCTGAGCCGATGGTGTCGTCAGCGATCACCGGAATGCCGCGTTGACGGGCAAGCCTGGCGATGCTGGGCAGATCAACGCAGCGAAGCAGGGGGTTGCTGGGCAGTTCCACCACCACTGCCGAGGGCTGCAGCCGCTCGAGGGCGGCGTTCACGCTCGCTTCACTGTCATCCAGTAGCAGTTCGGCTCCCTGGAACACCACCTGCGGCAGCTTGAGCACATCCACATAAGGGAAACCGATCTGCAGCACAGGTCGGTTCGGCCGCAGGGCTGAGACCAGTTCCAGAGCTCGGTGCAGAGCCGTCATGCCCGAGGGATAAAGGCTGACCGCATCGGCGTCACAGCCATAGATTTGCGCCAGGCGCCGGATCACATTGCTGCGGGCCGTTTCTCCGGCGGCTTCGCTGGCGGCTTCGTTTTCGCCGAGAGCGATGGCGGCGAGGCGGGATGACGCTCCCAGACCTGTGTGCTGCCAGAACGCCTTCGCTGCGGGAGTGCTGCCGGCATCGGCAATCAGGCAGATCAGTCCATGGATCGGCAGAAGATGTGTCTCCCCCTCAGGGTTGTGCCTGCGGCAGTGGGCGAGCGCTGCCTCGGCAGCTGCCTGGTTCGGGTAGGCCCAGCTGCTGGCGCCGCTCGAGGGATTCATGCCTGCTGCCTGCAGTGCGCGTGCGGCCAGCTGCTTCAGCAATGGATGCTGACCAAACCGGGGATACACCGACCTCAGTGCTCCGCGGCAGGTTGGGTCGTGCTCCTCGTAGGCGACCACATCACGCCAGCGGGGCAGTGCAACCGAAACGGCATGGGTGGCGTCGGGCAGCGGGTGGCCGAGATCGCATCCCTGCCAGCAGGGGTCACTCAGCAGATTTCGCCTGGTCATCGCAGCACGCCAAGGGCCTGGTCGAGATCGGCGATCAGGTCCGAGACGTCTTCGCAGCCAACGGACAACCGGATCAGGCCATCGCTGATGCCGAGTTTCTCCTTGACCTCGGTTGACACCGAGGCGTGCGTCATCGTGGCCGGGTGGCAGATCAGACTTTCAACGCCTCCAAGGCTTTCCGCCATGGTGAACCAACGCAGGGCCTTGCATAGCTGGTAAGCCTGGTCACGACTGGCCTCCACTCCGATGGTGACCATGGCGCCACCACTGCTCATCTGCTGGATCGCCACAGCTTGCTGGGGGTGATCAGGGCGATGTGGATAACGCACCCAGTTGACCCTGGCATGGCTCACCAGATGGTCAGCCAGGGAAGCGGCGTTGGCGATCTGTTGTTTCAGTCGCAGCGGCAGGGTCTTGATGCCTCGTGTGATCAGCCAGCAGTCGAAGGGTGAAGGCTGAAGGCCAAGGGCTTTCTGGGCGAACACCATCTTCTGGTGCCAGATCGGGTCGTCAGTGCAGACGGCCCCCCCGAGAGCATCCGAGTGACCGTTGATGTACTTGGTGGTGCTGGTGAGGGAGAGGGTTGCTCCAAGCTGCAGAGGGCGCTGTATGAGGGCGGTGGCGAAGGTGTTGTCCACCACCACCGGCACATCGGCGGCCGCGGCGGCTGCGCAGACCTTCCTGAGGTCGATCACCTTCAGCAGAGGGTTGGTGGGACTCTCCAGCCAGACCATCGCGGGCTTTCGGGCCGCAAGGATGTCGCACGCTCCGGGTGAGGTGAAGTCCACCCATTCGCTGCGCACCCCGAATTTGGCGAACACCTGTTCAAACAAACGCACGGTGCAGCCGTAGAGGTTCTCCTCGCAGATCACCAGGTCCCCCTGGCTGAGGCCAGACACAATCGCTGTGATCG
>CAYWOE010000202.1:0-2502 GCA_964459855.1 uncultured Synechococcus sp.
TCAAGTGCAAATCCGCATCAAACGCAGATTATCTTCATGACGATGCGTGAAGCGGGCGCCTCGGGGCTTCTCCCAGCCAGCGTTCAAGAGCGGGGCTGAACACTTCACGGATCACTGTGAGTTCTTTGCCCTGCCTGAAAAAACGGTAATGGCGGCTCCAGAAGGGGCCGCGTTCGCCAAAGCCTTTCTCCAGCCAGGGTTCAGAGACAAGCGCCAGCCCATCCACTTCACGGAACAGCTCCGAGCGTCCCTGGGTGAGGCTGAGCCAGATCGGCTGTTCACGATTGCTCAGACTGCGTTCGGCTTCATCACGGTTCCACCAGCTTTCCGCCCAGGCCAGCGTGGTGTCACCACAGATCAGCCAGACCTGACGTCGCAGCAGGGGTGGTTCCAGCTCCTGCACCTCCGCGGGTCGTGCTCCACCCGCCTGATCGACGAGGCTTGCGTCCTCGTTCATGGCGATGAGACGCACCTGCACGCTGTGGCCAGTGAGCAGACGCAGGTGTCTGGTCGGGCTGCCGTCGCCCAGCAACATCAGGCGCCAGGGGCCTGGCAGCCAGCCAGGTTCCTCACCTGCGAGCACGGAGGATGTGGGAGCTTCCCACAGCACGGACGGGGAGGGGATCAGGGAGCTCACAGTGCTCAGAAAGCGCCTCCGACACTGAGGGACTGGGTCGCACCAGCTCGCTCGATCACCGCACCGCTGGCGCTGATGCTGCGCAGGGTCCAGCCGCTGTTGCCGATCATTTCGCCGGGCACCGCTGAAAGGGAGAGGTCGCCGAGCTGAAAGATGGCCGAGCCATCGCTGTTGCCACCATTGACCACGCCCACCAGCAGCGGTTGAGGTGCCATGGCTGATGGTTGATCAGCCAACGGGGCATCGATGCTGACCTCTGATGACGGCAGTGGAATCGTGATCGGATCAAGTGTTGTCGATGCGTTCGGCAATGTGGAGATCTCCAGTTCGTTTCCTGGAACGGACTCTTCCGTTGCTGCCTCGCTTGATGCGACGGCGGTGTCTGAGACGGCCTGCGCCGTGTGATTGCTTTGAGCTTTGCCGGTTTCAGTTGCCTGGTTTCTGCGCAGCCGTTCGACCAGGGCGAGGTTGCTTTCCCGCTCCAGAGCCTGCTGAGTGAGCCTCCACTGGAGAGTGAGTCCGCTGATGCCAAGAACAGCGATCAGGCCAAGGCCCACCATGCCGACCTGCGGCCAGGTGAGTGCTGATGGATTGTGCTGCCTAGCTGGAGTCTCGCCTGACGGTGGATTCACATCGACCCGGACGGTTTCAAGAACATGGCCGTCATCACTGAACACGCGGTCAAGCACCTGTTCGGCGCGCAGGTTCCAGTAGGCCCTGGAGGTTGGCAGACGAGAGGTCAACGCAGACCGGTGAGTGCGCCAAAGCTATCGAGCGTTTGCGGTTGAGGCGAGGGATGTGCGTTTCTGGTCGCGGCGCTGCTGCAGTTCCAGCCAGACGAGCAGAGAGCTCAGATCAGCCTGACTGACACCAGGGATCTGGCTGGCCTGTCCCAGAGTGAGTGGGCGCACATCGGCCAGTTTTTCGCGTGCTTCGCGCGACAGTGTGCTGATGGTGGCGTAATCGATGCCGGCTGGCAGCTTGCGTTTGCCCTGGCGCCTGACCTGATCGATCTGCTGTTGCTGCCGCTGCAGATAGCCGCTGTATTTGATGTCGATCTCAGCGCCTTCGCGCACGGGAAGCGGCAGAGCGGCATCGGCGAGGCCATGGCGAACCAGGTCTGCAGCGTGCATCCCAGGACGGCGCAGCAGGTCCGCCAGGGTGATCGATCCTTTGATCGAGGCGCCGGTCTCCGCCTCCACGGCCGCTGCGGCGGGATCGCTCACCTTGAGCCGTTGGCGTTGCAGGCGTAGCTTCTCTTTCTCCATCGCATCGAGCTTCTGCTCGAACAACTGCCAACGGCGGTCATCAATCAGGCCCAGTTCACGGCCCATAGGGGTCAGACGTCGATCAGCGTTGTCACCGCGAAGCACCAGGCGGTACTCACTGCGGCTGGTCAGCACCCGATAGGGCTCGCGCAGATCCCTGCTCACCAGGTCGTCGATCATCGTGCCGATATAGCTGCCCTCGCGGCCAAAGTGCACCGCCTCCTGGCCACGGATGCGCCGAACGGCGTTGAGCCCAGCCACCAGACCCTGGGCAGCGGCCTCTTCGTAGCCGGTTGTGCCGTTGAGCTGGCCTGCACTGAACAGCCCTTCCACCCGCTTGGTTTCCAGCGACGGCAGCAGCTGGGTGGCCGGCAGGTAGTCGTAATCCACCGAATAAGCCGGTCTCAGCATCACGCACTGTTCCAGTCCTGGAAGGCTGCGCAGTAACTGCAGCTGAATGGGCTCCGGGAGCCCGGTGGAGAACCCCTGCACGTAGATCTCCGGAGTGTCGCGACCTTCGGGTTCCAGAAAGATCTGGTGGCTGTCCTTGTCGGCAAAGCGAACGATCTTGTCTTCGATCGACGGGCAGTAGCGGGG
>CAYWOE010000203.1:0-2495 GCA_964459855.1 uncultured Synechococcus sp.
CCTCCTCCTCCCGCGATCTTCTCGCCCATGGAACCGGTCAGGCTCCTGTGCAGCAACTGACGGTTCCTGCGATTCCATCCCGGGAACCGGCGCGAGTGCTCGTCGTCGAACCACACCCCACGTTGCGCACGGTTCTTGTTCAGAGACTTCGACAGGATGGCCATCTGACCGCTGCTGTCTCCTCCTCCCAGGAGGCGATTGAGCTCTGCCAGGAACAGTCTCCGGATCTCCTGGTCAGTGCTGAACTGCTGGAACAGAGCTCCGCTTTGAGACTTGGTCAGCAACTGCGCTGTCCGGTGATTGTGCTGACGGCCCGCAGCGGCGCTGAACCCGTTGTGGGGCTGTTGGACGACGGTGCAGATGATGTTTTGCGCAAGCCGTTCGGCCTGGAGGAGATGGCGGCGCGCTGTCGCACGCTGCTCAAGAGAGGTCGAAGCGGTCTGCAGGAACGCGTTGCCGTTGGTCCATTGGAGGTGCATCTGCTGCTTCGCCAGGTCACTCTGCGCGAACAGCCGGTTGAACTCAGCCCCCGCGAGTTCGCTCTTCTCTGTGCCTTGTTGATGCCTCCGGGGATGGTGCGCAGTCGGCAGGAACTGCTCAGAATGGCCTGGCCTCCCTTCAGCGGTGGGCCTCGCTCAGTGGACACGCAGGTCCTGACCCTGCGACGCAAACTTGAACAAGCCGGCCTCGGCGAAGGTGGCGGCATCACCACGGTGCGTCAGCAGGGCTATCGCTTCAGCCTGGATAACCTTCCGGAATAGAGATCCAACCGCTGTTCACCGCTAAGGCGACCACAGATTCAGTGACCAGCATGATGATCGCCAGGCTGAACAGAAGCTGGTAGGTCCACGGCGGGGTGAGTCGTTTGACGGACGTCGTGCTGATGCCGGTTCTCTGCTGAACGACGGCCAGAAATCGATCAAATCTGCCGAGCCGTTGTGGAAGCAGTCGCTGCTCCAGATCAGCTGTGGTGAGGTAGTAGACCGTCCCTCCCTGACTGGTCCCGACGGGGACCAGTCGCCTGACCTCATCCCATTGCAGCTGCCAGCCACGACGCAGCAGCCAGCTGCACCACACCGGATGCCCGACTTTGATCCCGTTGCTGTCGACCTCAACCTGCTCACTGAGCAAGGCGACCACAAGGACCAGTCCCGTCGGAGCTGCCATCCAGAGAATCAGCTTCAACGAGGGAGGTGCCATCAATGGCAGCGGCACGACAAGCGCCAGATACACGCTGATCAAAGTCGCCCTGATCAGTGGGGACAGTTGAAACCGTTCCTGTAACGGGTCCGGCATCAATCAGCGGTCCTCGGGTGAACCGGGGAGCGGCTCGATGACTTCGCTGGGGCGGTACTCACCGTTGAAAACCTCCGCTTCACGACCCTTCCAGAATTCACCCAGACGCATCAGGTCGGCGTGCGCCTCCTGAATGGATTTCAGGTAGGTCTCAGGGCTCATCTGATCACGGGCTTCCTTCAGTTTGGACAGCCGCAGCATCTGAAGCATCCAGGGCTTACCGAGTTCACCGCGTTCCTCCAGGTAGCGCGCAAGTTCTGCTGAACTGGGTTGATCGGCCGGTGCCATGCGCTTGAAATGCTCCTGTGGACCCTAAGAACCTGATGAGGTTTGACGTGAACTCACTCAGGCTGGAAGTGCCCAGGAGTTGAGGCCCAGATCAGCCCCGATGCGATGACTGCAGGCATATCCACTGAACGCCACGGCATTCAGACCCTGACCTGGGAAGCAGGAATCACCCACGCAGTACAGACCGTTCAACCCTGTGCGGTTGAACGGCATCGGCAGCAGACCAGGCAGTCGACCGGCTGGAATCGGGCCGTAGGACCCACCCATCCGACCGAGAAAGCGCCGATGGGTGCGAGGGGTTCCCACCTCCTGCAGATCGATGCTCTGGGACAGTCCGGGAAGCAGTGATTCCAGCCGTTGGATCAACCGCTCGGCATCCTGCTGCTTTTTGGCTCTGTACTCCTTGGTTTTCAGATGATCCCAGTGCTGGATATCGCTCATGGTGAAGGTGTGAACGATGTGCCGTCCCTCGGGGGCCAGAGAGGGATCCAGCAGTGTTGGGATCGAGACGAAGATCACCCCCTGCTCGGCTTCAAGATCATTCCAGTCCTCCAACAGCAGGTGATGGCAATGAAAGCCATCCGGCACAACCTCAGCCCTGACCCCGAGATGAACCGAGAGAAAGGAACTGGATGGCTGGTAACGGCGACGCCAGGTGGTTTCAGCGGAAGGTGTGTGTTCCTGGTTCACCAGGGTTTGTTCAGGTGACCCTGCTCCAGCGAAAGTGTCCCAGCGGGTTGCGTTGCTCACGATGCGCCTGCCTCTGAGCTCCTCACCACCGGCAAGCTTCACACCGACGGCTCGGCCATTCTCGACCAGAACCTCTTTAACGCGGGTCTTGTAGCGGATGGTGCCGCCATGGGCTTCAAGCCCTGTCACCAGCTTCTCGGCGATCGTTCCGACGCCGCCCT
>CAYWOE010000204.1:0-2482 GCA_964459855.1 uncultured Synechococcus sp.
AGGCACTGGCGGAGGGCAAGACCGATCCGATGCCCACGAGCTTCCCGGCAGCTCCATTCAGCATCTCGGCTGTTGCCGGCTGATCGCCGACTGGCAGAGCCTCACCTGTGTGAGGCTTTATGTCCTTTGCAATCAACTCCTCGGGGATGGCTGCATGCTCCTCGGATGCCGAACCGTTACCGCTCCAATCACGAACCGGCGCCTCAGCTCAGAAACGAGAGCTGGCTAGTGAATGGGCAGGATCAGCTGTTGGTGCGATTCAGTGAGGCACAGACGACTGATCAGGGACAGTGGGTGTTGATGAGCACCTATCGCTGGATCAGGCCGGATCCCCCGGTGCCTCAGACACGCCGGCGCCTGCTGCGCCAGAACGCGATCGAAGCCTGGCAGAACATGCTCAAGGTGGGCTGGCGACGCTGTCATCCACCTGTGCGCTGAACCTGATCATCCGTTTGCAACATTCATGGCCTGTTGTTGACGGTCTGGATCTGACTATGAGTTGAATCCAGCGACAACGGAAAATGTCTGATTCAGCCGGAGATTGACAGAAACATCTGGGTATTTTTCTCCAGGAATGGATACCTAAGTAATTTATTTACTGAAACAGAGGAATTGACCTGTCTGTCGGGTTTGTTCTAGGAGTTCTCCACGATTGGGTTCCGCTCATGTATGAACTGAAAAATGAGTGCGATCAGAAGCCACTTTCAGAGAGCTGGGAAGCACTCGACAGCTACTTCGCCTGTATTTCGGAATGTTCGATGAATGATCGCAGCTGTGTGTCCAGATGCCTTGATCAACATCTCAACATTGACGATGGTCTGAATCCTTCACTGGCCTCATTCGTGACGGGGCCTGCCACTCGAAAAGCGCTTTTTGACTGAAGGTTGTCCGCTTTTTCCATGAGGATTGCAGCGATCTGAATGTGATCCACGCTCTCACCTGCATCGAGATGCAGTCATGCCAGGGGGCGCTGACGCACCCCCCGGATCGCGTTGTTTGATGGCCGGATGGGCCTGCTCTTCAGGCAAATCCTTCAGCTTGTCTTCTTTTTTGTCTGCGTCCGCTGACATTAGTGTGCCAAATAATCAACCGCACATGAAGCAGATGGCAGACCATTCCCCCGCGCCGCTGTCCTGCCTGAAGTGGGGGGACGACGGTGAGCTTTCGGCGCATGACATCGCGCTTCTGGTGGATCGCCTCGCGTCGACCGAGAAATCGCGCCGCGGTTTCCGGGATCACTTCGAGCGGCGTCGAAGCAGGCGCAGCGGGCAACGCTCCTTCCCTGCGCAATGAATTCAGATCTGCAGTCGCTGAATGAATCGATCGTGGTCTGGATCAGCGGCTCAATCTCCGCTTAAAAACCTCCGAATCTCAGGCAGATTTCCAGCGCTCCAAGGCCGAACAAAAAGGTTCCGCCGAGTAACGCCAATTCCTTTCTTGTCTGAGCCATGGGAAGCAAGGCTGAGCCGACCAGTAACGCTGCCAGAAATCTAAAGGAAATCAGTAGACCCAACGTTTCGACTGATGACAGCTTTGAAGAGGCTAGGGCTTGTTTTTACTTAAATTCATGAAATAGGCGTTATAACTCACCGAAATCGGGCCCAGGTTTACAAAACAATTTTTATCTGGGCAGAGCTAATTAACTCGCTTGGCTGGCTTCAGTTTCGGCGCTCAGGTGACAAACACGGCGTTGCGCAGCTGTGCTGGGCTGTGCATCCGTTGATTCCGGCAGGACAGGTAATTCCACGGATGCTGCTGGGATCCCCGCCTGGCTAGATAACGGACAAGGTCAGAGACCGTCAGCGACAACCAGGTCTCAACGACCTCCAGGGGGGCCAGAGCGCCCCCCTCCTTCATGGGCATCAGTGGGCCTCGCCCCAGCTCTCGGCAACGCTGCAGTCGGCCTCCAGCGGGATGTCGCCGAGGTAGCGCTTCCGGAGTGTCTCGGAGGTCATGCAGTGCATGGCAACGGCCTTCACCTCCTCGACCAGGGGCCTTGGAACCTCGAGAAGAATCTCGTCGTGGATCAGGCCGACGACATGAACCCCCTGATAGCGGTCCAGGGCAGGCCACAGATCGGCCAGGGCCGCGGCCAGCAGATCACGACCGCTGCCCTGCACCGGGAAATTGATGCCGTTGGTCCTGCCCAGCGGTTGCATCGGTCGGATGCCGTCCGTTGCCGTCTGGTTGCTGCGCAGGGTCATGCGCCGGCCGGCGATGCTGCGCACTTCCCTGACGTTGCCGCTGCTGAACCTCTCCATCTCGCGGCTCATCTGCGGGTGCAGGCGATGCCAGGCGTCGTACACCCGGCGGGCCTCCATCTCCGAAACCTGCACACCGCGCGCGCGGGTGAGCAGCTTGTGAACACCGGAGAGTCCGCAGCCGTAGGCCAGGGCGAAGTTGGCGCGTTTGCCGATGCTGGAGCGCTCGGGATCCGCTTTGGTGATCTCGCGACCGCAGGCCTGGCTGGCGATGTAGGCAT
>CAYWOE010000205.1:0-2465 GCA_964459855.1 uncultured Synechococcus sp.
GCGAACTTGTGGTGCAGCTTGTCGCCGCGGGCGAGGCGTGGTGTGCCGACCGACTGCAGTGGTGTTTTCAGAGGTTGATTATTGGTTTCAATCATGCAGCGGTGGTCGGGAAGTTCCAGGCTCAGCAGATCGAGTACCTCAGAAAAGGATCGGCTCGCGAATCCAGGATCTGCCAGTAGTCGAACGCCGATTCCGGTCTTGATGTTTTCCGCAAGAACGTTGGTGAGCGATTGGGCTGAAAACACAAACAAAGCCATGTCGATCGTCCGCTTTGCTGCAGTCAGATGCTGACTGATCACCTGCAAGCCATGCTCTGGGTGTTGTTGAGCATGTGGAGCGAACAGAACGTCGATCCGAACACCACTCACATGGACGGTCTGCAGGCCTGAGCTGTTCTTGTTTCGCCCGAATCGGCTGTCCTGCCTTCCTCCAGGGCCATCCCCCCACATCCGGTTGAATTCCTGCCTGAACAGTTCCGCCAGTTCGGGGCTCCTGATGCTGAGCAGATGATTCACATTGCCGCGACTTCGTGGCGCTCCCGCGTCACCATGCATCCCCGAGCTGGTGAAGTTGGCACTGCCTGTGACCACCAGAGCCCGATCCACCACCACAAACTTGTGATGCATCAGGCCACTGCCGCGGCTTCCATCCTCGGTGTCATCGATCATCGGCACTCCGCCTTGCACCAGCAGCGCAATGGCATCACCAGCCAGCCGTTCCTCAGCAGTGAGCTCCCCGTCGCGATTGGTGTCAGCCAGCTGTTGCAGCTGCCTTCGTCGTCGCCTGCCGTGATGCGTGAGATCACTTGGGTGTTGTCTTGACCAGGGGCTGCTGTAGTTGTTCTCCAGCACCAACTGAACTGTCACTCCACGGTTTCTGGCCCTGATCAGCGCCCGTGAAATTCCTGGAAGTGTGAGCTCCTGAACGGCGATCAGCAGCTCCTTTTTGGCGGTATCAATGGCTTTGATCAGCTGCCTTTCGAGGTTGTCGCCGTTGCGCCAGTGGCCATCCATCGGCTGGCGATAGCGCCCGGCGTCCCGGTGGTTGAAGTGCAGCTCGAAGTTCTGCGGCGACGGCAGCGGTGGTTCGCCTGTTCCAACGACCTGGCCCACCTGGCTGCAGCCCAGCGCGAAGCTCGTGATCAGAGGCGTTAAAGCCAGTTTCCGCGCATGTTTCAGCAGCCTGAGCTGCATGTGCTGAATTGCGGGTGGCTTGAGTGTTCCCCGCAAGTGAAGGAGCCTCAGTCAGTGGGGCATTTCAGAGGTTTTCAGCATTCCCACGAACCAGAGGCTGCTGAGCACGAGTGCCAGGCCAACACCAGCTCCGATCCCGACTTTGGCCATCGTGAGAGGCACCAGAACCGGGAATGCCACGGCCCCTGCCACAGGGGTGATGGCCACAATCCAGCGCAGGGCTTTTCGGTTCACTCCCACAGAATCAGAACCATTCGGCTTTGGCTTCGCTGGCTGGGTTGCTGTTGTCCTCGGGTGTGGCGCGTTCGAAGTTGAGAGTGATGTTTCGCTTCTGCTCACCGTCAGCAGCGGTTGCCTCAATCGCATACATCTGTTCACCGTCGCGGAAGGGGACCTGAATTCGGAAGGTCCCGTCACCAGAGAGGGGAACTTCCTCTCCACCGATGGTGAGGCGCGCTGATGGATCAGTGGCGCCATACACAATCAGTTCCGCGTCAGCAACCAGCCAGAAAGTGCGCTGGCGAGGGGCGACTCCACCGAGACCGGACTCATTGCGGCCGCTGGCCCAGAAGCCTGCACCTGAATCACTCAGTCCACGTTGATCCCCGGAAAGTGAGTCCTGTTCGTGCAGAACCTCGGAGCCGACGCGGCGGCTTCGGAAGTGGGTCGTTGCGCTCTGATAGAGGCGCTCATGCAAACCACTGTCGCTGGGCTCGAAAGTGGGTGTGCTGACGGGTGATGGAGATGGCGCGGCGGTTTCGAGGCTGAAGGGCACGAACTGGTCGAGGATCTGATCGCTGGGATGCAGTGCAGGAACTCTCGCCACTGAGGAGAAGGCAAGAGAGATCCACTGGTTGCCCGAGCGGAAGCCAAGTTCCACGCGATAGTCGCGATCGCAGAGGGGAACAGGCAGGTACCACTCGGTGCTGTGGCTGTCGACGGGAACTTCCTGGAGAGTGTGGGGATGAGCGGAACCATCCTGCAGGCCGGTCACATCAGCCAGTCGAAGATTCAGATGTGCTGCTCCCTCACTCTGTGCGCGGCGACGATCGCTGTCTGAGATCTCCCAGAACACATAGGCCCACTGCGGGTCCCGAGGCAGAAACACCACACGGGTGACCGACTGCGGCCGTGAAGGCGGGTTCAACTCGGCTTCAATCGCGCGGAGATCACCGCCGCGGCGCTCCTGCTTCTCAGCAATGGCTGAGACCAGGTCCTCCTTGCTTTTGCGGCTGTAGAGCGTGACGCCGAGATCACTGGCCATCTGACGCA
>CAYWOE010000206.1:0-2462 GCA_964459855.1 uncultured Synechococcus sp.
CGGAAGGCAGCAGCCACACGGGATGCTCTGAACAGGCGTGGACTCCGGGTCACCACATTCAGGATCGGGATCCTCGTCACTCAGGATTTCAGGATGGGATCCGGGCAGCTGAACAGGATCAGCTGGTCTGACCACCCTCCTGACGCTGTTGTCGCTGTCTCAGAAATTCTGGAATCCGCGCTCCGGAGTCCTGTGATTCAGAGGGGCTGAAGGCGGAGCTGGCTGCGCGGGGAACGCTTCTTTCGGTGCGATAAGGCTGGCCGTTCTCGAAGCCTGTCGCGATCACCGTGACGTGAATCTCACCCTCAAGGCGCTCATCCACCACGGCTCCCACGATGATGTTGGCCTCGGGGTCCACCACGTCGTAGATCACCTCCGAGGCGCTGGTCATGTCCTCCAGAGTCATGTCGCGGCCTCCGCTGATGTTGATCACACAACCCTTGGCTCCGTCGATGCGAGCAGCCTCAAGCAGCGGACTGTTGATTGCGGTCTGGGCTGCCTCGATGGCGCGGGAGCGGCCGGATCCGACGCCGATGCCCAGCAGGGCGGTTCCGGCTTCCGTCATCACCGAGCGCACATCAGCGAAGTCGACATTGACCAGACCCGGGCAGGTGATGATGTCGGTGATGCCCTTCACGCCCATCCGCAGCACATCGTCGGCGCTGCGGAAAGCCTCCTGGAGAGGTGCACTGCCGATGGCATCGCGCAGACGGTCGTTGGGGATGACGATCAGTGTGTCCACATGCTCGGCCAGGCGTGAAATGCCCTCATCGGCCTGACGCATGCGGCGACGTCCTTCAAATCCAAACGGCTTGGTCACGATCCCAACCGTGAGTGCACCGCTCTCCTTGGCGACTTCGGCCACAACCGGAGCGGCACCGGTGCCAGTGCCTCCGCCCATGCCTGCAGCGATGAAGACAAGGTCAGCACCCTGAAGAGCCTGCTGAAGATCGGCGCGGGATTCCTCGGCGGCTTTCTGGCCGATGCTGGGGTTGCCACCGGCTCCAAGGCCTCTGGTCAGGGTCTGACCAAGCTGGACGCGGTGTTCGGATGAAGACTGCAGCAGGGCCTGTGCGTCGGTGTTGAGGACTCTGTAGGCAACCCCCTCAAGGTCACTCTGGATCATGCGGTTCACCGCATTGCTTCCGCCGCCGCCAACGCCGATCACCTCAATGCGGGCGGATTGAGAGGGAAGAATTCCTGCTGAGTCAGGAGAAGGGGACATCTGACCGCTCACCATCTCCATCGTCGACGTCGAACCACTGATGTGCGTGTGCATTATGTCCCTGCGAGCGAGAAACGCCGAATTCAAATCACACTCGTTGTGGTTTCAGCACTGTGCAACAGGGGGTCAGGGTTTGCTCGTTTGCTGTTTCGCTGCCTGTGGCTGTTTCGGCTGAAGCTGCAGTTCGGGTTTGGAGGGGTCGGAGAGATCGATGCCGCTGCTGGCTTTCCCCCTCAGGGTTTCCGGAAGACTGCTGGACAGCAGGGCGATCGTGAGCAGCTGCTGATCCAGCAGGCGTTCATTCGAGCCCAGCCGCACAAGTCCAAGCGTTTGGGTGCGAAGGCTGAGATCTCCATCCGGAGCGATCTTGATCACCTGCAGCGGGCTGCCTAACTGATCGCGCTGTTCCAGCACCGTCGCAATCATCCTGCGACGACTGGGAATCCAGCCCTCCACGCGCACCGCACTGCTGGGTGCTTCGCCCTGGCGAGCAACAGTGAGCGGCATCCAGTGCCCTTGGCGGTCAACCATGCCCTGCTCCACGCCGCGAGCACCCATCCGGCTCGCAGCGGCGATCGGTTGCCGATCCTTCAGCTTGACCTCAAGGCCGGGTGGTACGAGTCGGCGCTGCACGGAGACCGACTCCACCGGAAGTTCAGCCAGCAGTCGCCGCTCGAGGCGACCCGGCTCAAGCGTGATCAAGGGTCTGGGAAAACGCAGCCCGGCCGCCTTGACCACCGCATCAGTGCCAAGTCGGTCACTGCCCCTGACCGTGAGCTGTTGCTGTGAGCGCAGGCTCCAGCCCGTGCTGAGCAACACCCAGATCAGCCCTGTGGAGACTCCGCCGTACAGCAGGATGCGCCAGGACTGAATCAATCGTTCTCTGCGTCGCTCCTCGCGAAGCCGCCTCCTGCGCTCGACACCAGGCGGCAGCGGACCGCTGCTGCCTCGAACTCTGTTCCCGTCCTTGGAGCGGACCATCACAGGTCGCAACGTGCCTTGGCCATCAACTGATCCATCCAACGGCGGGCGCGTTCCGCATCCGAGAAGGGCACATCCATCTGACGACCTTCGCCGATCAGCCTCAGGCGGCAGCGACCCTGGGACTCATGGGCCAGAGGAGTGTCACCCGATGAGAGCGACATCAACTCCACCAGTTCCAGCGTTTTGATCACGAATCGCCCCTCATCCTTGAAGCTTCCGGCATGAAAACTGCTCCAGCAGAGTTCACCGTTCT
>CAYWOE010000207.1:0-2428 GCA_964459855.1 uncultured Synechococcus sp.
CTTGAAAGCCTGGTGGCACGACTGCGCGATCCCAGACAAGGCTGTCCCTGGGACCTGGAACAGACCCATCAGTCGCTGACGCCCTACGTGCTCGAGGAGGCTCACGAGGTGGCCGATGCCATCCGTCATGGCGATGACGAGCACCTGCGCGAGGAACTGGGTGACCTGCTTCTGCAGGTGGTGCTGCATGCCCGCATCGCCAGGGAGAGAAGCCGATTCGATCTCAATGACGTGGCGGCAGGGATCAGCGAGAAACTGATCCGTCGCCATCCCCATGTTTTCGCTGACGCTGAAGCCCCCGACAGCGCAGCCGTTCGCATCAGCTGGGAGGCCATCAAGGCCAGCGAACGGGCCGAAGCAGGGGGGAACGCAACCTCGCCATCCCCACTCAGCGATCAACTCGCCGGCAAGGTGCGCGGACAGCCCGCCCTGGCTGGAGCCATGACCATTTCCAGAAAGGCCGCGCGGGCTGGCTTCGAATGGGACGCCATGGAAGGGGTCTGGGACAAGGTGACCGAGGAACTCGAGGAGCTCAGGCAGGCCGTTGCCTCAGGCGACAGGGCCCATGCACAGGAGGAACTGGGGGATGTGTTGTTCACTCTTGTGAATGTGGCCCGCTGGTGCGACATCAGCCCGGAGGAAGGCCTGGCAGGAACCAACCAACGATTCCTGGATCGCTTCTCAAGGGTGGAAGCGGCCCTGGGGGGTGATCTCAGAGGCCACAGCATCGATGAGCTGGAAAAACTGTGGCAGCAGGCCAAGCAGGCGATCCGGCAGGAATCCCAGGACCAACCGGGCTGATCAGACAGCGCGGCTCTTGGGCCACACACGATGGAGCCCTGTCCTGCGTAGCGATCGTGGCCTCCGTTGTGCCCCGGAGATCACGAACGCTCGGGTGTGATCACGCTTTGTGCAGCTCCGCACTCCTTCCTCAAGGCACAGCAGCGAGACCGGGGCATTCGTCCGGGCAGAGCCCTAATCATCCAGCGACGGCCTGCCTTGTCGCCGACGCTTGAGTTCACTGCGTCTGCCTTTGGCGTCCAGTCTCCTCCTGACGGCAGCACGCCCGGGACGCGTTGGCCTGCGCTGCGGTGGTGGTGGCTTGAGCCCCTCCCGCAACAACTCCGCCAGGCGCGCCATGGCCCTTTGACGGTTCTGCCACTGGGAGCGCTCCTGAGCGGCAACCACGCGCAGGCAGTTCCCATCAATCCGCGACGCCAACCGTTCCCTCAACCGGGTCTTGCGGAATGGGCCAAGAACCTTGGACCTCTCCAGGTCAAATCTCAGCTCAACCCTGGAATCAGTGGTGTTCACCCCTTGACCGCCAGGACCCGATGATCTGGAAAAGCGCCATTCCAATTCAGCAGCAGGGATCACCAGGCGGTCGTTGATCGGCAGATCCTGAACCATGACGATCACACGGCCTAGGCCCTAGCCGAACAAATTCATTCTCAGGTTCTCCAGCTTGGGGTTCTGAGTCTGGAGATGCTCTGGAAGTCGGAAATCAATCGCGTCCCAGATCGGCACGCCTAAGAAATCGCCCAGAGCGTGGGCGTCCTCCCGAATGGCATGAAGAGTGCCGTGGTCGGTCACGTTCAGCCGCCGGCCGTCATTGCAGACCAGGTTGATTTCATAGCTGTCGTAGGAGTTTTTGTTGCCCTGCACAAACTCCCGAAGCAACTGAACGGCATGCACCTCGCGAAAGGAGATCTGCCGACCCCGATGCACGAATAACTGAGTGGATTGATCGAAGCAGACCTGGCGGCGACGCATGTGCCAGAGAGAAAACCCTGCAAAACCGGTGAGCGCCAGTATCCACAAAATCCCGAACGGAGACTGGCCGGTGTTCAGCGACCCGACCATCAGAGCGATGCTCCAGACAAGGCCCGCGACCACCAGGGATCCACCAACGATCATCACAGCGGGGGTGACCTCAAAAGTGAGCGTCGAACCCGTCAGACCCTGCCGCAAGCGCGAGCGATGAGTGCAGAACTGGTTGCCCCCGTGCACCAGCGGCGTCCAGTCGATCTGCAGGGCCAGATCATCACCGAAGCAGACGGGATCAAGATATTCGCGCTTGTCTTCGAAAACTGACAGCAACGACCGTATCCACCCCATGTTGAGCTCCGCATGGATGGGAACAGTCTGCGCCGGATGACAACAGCGATGAACCAACGCTGTTCTTAGCTGGAGAGAGGAATCCTCTGAGGCCTCATGTCCAAGGCATCCCGTGCCACCGGTGGCTGGGTCGATGAACACCACGAAGGGGTGCGTTATGGACTCGCCGGCGAGGTTCTTGTCGATGAACAGAGCGACTACCAACGCATCACCGTGATCGACAGTCAGCGTTACGGCAGAGGGCTGCTGTTGGATGGCTGCTGGATGACCGCCGAGCGCCAGGAAAGGCACTATCACGAATCATTGGTGC
>CAYWOE010000208.1:0-2396 GCA_964459855.1 uncultured Synechococcus sp.
AGGCCTAAAGGATCACTTAAGATTCTCAGGTTGTGTCTCAGGAGACGCTCGTGGTCCTGATTCGTTGGTTGATCGCAGGACAGCGTCTTGAGGAAACAGTTCCGACCAAGGACGCACGTCACAGGCGCAATGAACTGGAGGCACAGGGGGCAGTTGTTTATTGGAGCGAACGACTGGTCGAAACGGGCTGATCGCCCAGACTGGCTCCAACATCAGACCCGGTCATGCAACCGATTTCAGCCCCCGCCTTTCGATCGCTGGCCATTGCTGTGACCACCGTCGTGACTGCAATTCAGATCAGTGCCTGCTCCGGAGGCCCCGGCGAACAGCGAACGACAGACAGCAGTCGCGACGCTGAGATCAGTGCACTGACCACAAGGATTGATCAGCTTGAACGCCGGGTGAGTGAAGGCATGCCCGGCAGCAACGACAGTGGGGAACGCGTCCCCCCGGGACCGATCAAATCGATCACATTCCGCAGCGGCACCGCCGACGACCGGCTGAGGATCTACTGGGAGGACGGCAAGGTCAGCAGTCTTCCCTGCACTCTCGAGCAGGGCACCTGGGCCTGCGGGTGAGCACGCTGCAGGAGCGATACGACAGACACAGCCAGACATGTGTTCAGAGATTCCGGAAATGCAATTTCCCCAGGAATGGCATCAGGCTGTTGTTCGATCAACCAAACCCATGAACCGATTGCTGACAGCGGCCACCGGTCTTGTTCTCTCCCTGGGCGGGATCAGCGGATTGCAGGCTGCACCCGCGCTGCCGCTCGCACAGCCCAAGGCAGCGAACCTCGCCAGGATGAGAGCCGAATCGCTCAACGGTGGTCTCGCCTCCTACCGCGCAGCGGCCTGCATGTATGAAACCGGAGCAACATCGTGCCTGATCTCCAGATCAGAAGATGGATTTCTGTTCGGGTTCCGCGGAGGTCCTCCGGGATGGGAACAGCAGACTCCTCCCGACCCCACCCTGGAAACGCAGGTTCTTGTCTCCCGTGATGGGGACAGGATCCTCGCGGTTCCTTACAACGGTCCGATCCGCTGACACCGTCGATCAACAGACCACAACGGATTGGTTGACAGACGCTGGCGCTCTGTCTCCGATAGAGGGATCTTCCCAAAGGTCATGAACCTCTCTTCCCTTACCGCTGTTGCGGTGATTGCCGGTACCGGTCTCATCACCGGTGCCCCTGCGCTGGCGCAGGCACCGGTTCCTGCATCCCAGGTGCGAGCGCTGAACCTCGCGCGCAATACGGCTGTGACCGAAAACGGTGGGCTCGGTGTCTATCGCCCCCAGCCCTGCATGTTCCAGACCAGCTCAGGCGGTGGGGATTGCCTGGTGGATGACTCACCCAGCGGCTACACCTTCAGCTTCCTGGGCGGCAGTCCTGGATGGCCTGAAAACGGCAGCGACGCCACCACGGAAACGGAGATTCAGGTCGCTGCTGACGGCCGCAGCGTCATCAGCATCATCTACAACGGCTCCCCTCGCTGATTCCCATCAGCAATTGAGCAAGGGCCTCTGTCCAGACGCTGGACAGAGACCACTCCTCTCGACTCGTGAGGCTGAGGGCAATGGCCTTTTCCGCGTAGGCGGCTTCATTGATGAACACCGGAATGGCCCCATCAGGTCCTTCGAAACCAAGGGTTTCCCCTTGAGCGGTTATGAACAGAGGGTCACCGCTGCGCAGGGGAATCCAATCGCGATCCTGCAGCTGGGGATGAACCAGCGCTGCCGCCTCACCGGCTTGATCACGGGGCAGATCGAGGCTTCTCAGATGGCGGTGAACCACGAGCTGGCGGGGGTAGCGGGCCGCGCCGCAAAGCACATCGGCGATCGCCTGAAACACAGCCTGAAGCGCCAGCTGAGTTTGCTGGACGATGTCATGCCGACGAACACCCTGAGGCACGGGACCCACCTCGATCACCAGCCCGCATGGCCAGCGCTCCACCATGAAACCCTGCTGAGCTGCATCGGCTTCATGCAGATAGACCTGAAGACCGAGCGAGGACTGGATCAGCGCCGCCAGAGCCAGATCAGCCGGCCTGCGGCCGTACACCACAAGGCAGTTGCCCATGGCTGATGTGGTGCTGTGCAGGTCAACCACAAGATCACAGGGAGTTTTCCCATCAGGGCCGAACTGACGCAACAGCTCCAGCGCTCTGAGCATTTCCCGATCGGACTGCTCGGGCTGCGATGCGCTCTGCTGCAGAAGGTCGGGCCGAAAGGAGCGATTGAGATCACGATCGCAGTAACGACGTCCATGAGCGCGGGCCTGCGGATTGCCGATGACCGTCTGAACAACACATCCACAGGAATCAATCAGGTCAGATCGAGTCGCCCATTGATCCAGAAGCCAGAGGCCATTGACCTCGTTGCCATGGGTACCTGCC
>CAYWOE010000209.1:0-2371 GCA_964459855.1 uncultured Synechococcus sp.
CTAACGCGCTGGATCCAAGTGCCAGGCACAATCAAACGCAGAACGTTGTCAATGTGCAGCCCGTTGTCCCCTTCAAGGTGAGCGACGGTTTGACGTTGGTGACGCGAACCATTGTCCCCTTCATTTCTCAACCAGGACCCGGTGGTACCAGTGTTCAGACGCTGGGAGACATCAACCCCTCGGTTTTCTTTGTGCCAACCCTGAAGGGGAACTTCACCGTTGGTGTTGGTCCAACACTTGTGATCCCCTCAGCGACCGATAACAGACTTGCTTCCGGTCGCTGGAGTGGTGGCCCCACCGGTGTGCTGGTGTACAGCAAGGGAAAAATTGTGACCGGAGGCTTGATTAATAATGTTTGGTCATTTGCAGGAGGAGGTAAAAATGATGTCAACAAGATGTTGATCCAACCCTTCCTGAATTACAACTTGCCGAAGGGTTGGTATCTCACCAGCGCACCAATCATTACGTCGAACTGGATGAACAAAGACAACAAGGGTTGGACGGTTCCTGTGGGGGCTGGTGTTGGACGCGTCTTCACGCTTGGCACTCAGCCGATCAATAGCTCGCTCAGTGCTTATTACAACGTTGTCAAGCCTGAGATCGCCGGTGAAACCCTGCTCGGCGACTGGACATTCCGGCTTCAGGTTCAGTTTCTCTTCCCGACCGGCAGTTGATCTGAGAAACCGATCCTCGTGATCGAATCAGTTCGGTGCTTTGGTCGTCATGGCTGAAGTATTGAGCACTTTTTGATTGACAATCCATTCGCTTTCACAAATTGTGAAAATCGCTTCTTAGATATGACTGTTTCATTAGTGTGCAGAAAATAAAGCGTTGATATGAACAGACAGCATGGTCGGATGATCGCGATTCCCGCTGGTGACTACTCAATTGGATCGGACAACTTCTATCCAGAGGAGTCTCCTGTTCGCTCTGTCGAGATCAGTTCATTCCTGATGGATGAAGCACCTGTTACCAATGCGGAATTTGAACGTTTTGTTTCTGATACCGGTTATGTGACGGTGTCAGAAAAACCACCCGACCCGATTCTGTACCCCAATCTTCCTCCTGATCAGCAGAATCCTGAATCGGCTGTTTTTATCCCACCGCCGCCAACGGTGGACCGAAATCAACCCATGTCCTGGTGGGCCTTGATTGAAGGAGCTGACTGGCGGCATCCTCTGGGACCTGAATCCGGCATTGCTGATCTGCTGGATCATCCCGTTGTGCATCTTGCTTATGAAGATGCATTGGCCTACGCCAAGTGGATCGGCAAACGTCTACCGACGGCCGAAGAGTGGGAAGTCGCGGCCAGAGGTGGTCTGGTGCAGCAGAACTATTCCTGGGGCGAGGACATGACCCCCGATGGTCAGTGGCTTGCCAATGTCTGGCAGGGACCGTTCCCCTGGACCAATGAACAGACCGATGGATGGTTCTGGACCTCTCCTGTGGGGTCTTTCCCTCCGAACGGCTACGGCCTGGTCGACATGTGCGGCAATGTGTGGGAGTGGACTTCGACATTGTTTCCTGTTCCCAAGGGCGAGCAGGAGCGTCGGATCATCAAGGGCGGTTCATTCCTTTGTGCTGAGAATTACTGCCATCGCTTCAGGCCGGCTGCGTTGATGGGACAGACGACTGACACGGCAACGTGCCATATGGGCTTCCGTTGTGCAGCCGATTCAGCCTGAAGTGCTGACGAACTGGTCGCGAATCATCAGAAGGCCGAGCACGGTGTGAATGCCCGCTCCGGCCCAGACCGCGGCTCCGCCGGAGAGATCCATCGCGGCCAGGATGAGCAGAAGCACTGCGGCACTGCAGTTATAGACCAGTAGTCCTCGGCGTCCTGGCGCTGAACAAGGGGAGCCCCAGCAGGCAACGCCCAGTCCGATCAGTGCCAGACCGTACAACCTTGTGAGTTGTTCGCCAGCAGCGGTCGCTGGCGAGCTGAACAGCTGCTGCATCACAGCCGAGGGAAGCAACAACAACGTCGCTCCACTGATCAGTTCGATCGCGCTGGCCAGCCGGTAGAGCCTGGATCGCAACGGCAATGCCCTCTCCTCGCTCAACTGTCTGAACGAAAGCTAGGCAGCTCAGGTTTTTCCAGCCGCAGATGAGTGCTGATCCCAAATGTGCAGATCTGTGCTGTCGCTGATTCGGTCCCCAATGCCCGCAGCTAGCAGAGGGGATGTCTCTTCTGCCCTGCATTTTTTGTGAGTCAAACCTCTGTTGAGGTTCCTGCCAGTCTCAGGATCCGGTGAGTTGAACGCTGCGCATCTCTGAGCCTCCCTATGCCTTTGCAAATTCCATTCGCGCATTCAGATGATTGATCAAGCCAAAGCTTCCCGATTCATCCGCCACCTGGTGTTGGGCGGAG
>CAYWOE010000210.1:0-2341 GCA_964459855.1 uncultured Synechococcus sp.
CAGACTAGCCTGCTAGCTTCATCTGAGGGGGGGGGCATGAGCGCTGGCCAACAGTTTATTGAGACCCACTTTCCCGCGCTGTCTTTGACGAATTAGAGACTACAAGATTCCTTCAATCGTCCTTAAATAGTATCTAGCATGGGGTGCAACTGAAGCCCTCCTAGATCCTTTTGGAGCGATCAATCACAGTCCTTGATATCTTCATATACATTGAAGATAACGGATTTATCAGCATTGATCAGTGGATCATTAACTCCTTCCTGTAGCAGTGCTTCCATGAAACCCCTTCTATAGTCATCTGAAATCTTTCCTTCTCCTTGGAATGCACAGTAAGAAGTACCTGCTCCCATTATAAAGCCAGCATAAAAAATACTTTTTTCTCTTGGATTGAATTCCTGTGCTTGAACCGGCATAGCAGAGATTGCTAGAGCAGTTAGCCAAAGAATGGTGTTCATTGATCGCGAGTCTTTCCCTACCCATAGCAGTGGCTTTCGTAAACCGCCTTTTTTAAATGGATTAGACAAGACGGAGTATCTGCATCATTTCCAATGTCTCAAGAGCAACTCAAAGCATTCCTTGGAACGGTCAGCATCTGAATTCATTTCATTATTGACAGACACTGTGATTTGGTCTCTTTTGTCGATTGTTCTATCTGCCTTGGCAGCCGATTTGGCAAACCGGCGACCGTCTTTGTTGATGCAGGACTGACCGTCGGTATCGAGTGTTCGAATGGTTGATGTTCCATCGGTCCCGGTGGTCATCGCACCACAGACCATGCCTGGATCTCACAGAGAGTTCTTTTGGAACCACTGCAATGCTTGTGACATCGACGGAGAACGCCTCTCTTTAGGCATCGAGATTCGATTCGGGACTTGACCACCGCCGCTTGATAGGACCAGCACATGTGTTCCATGCATGAAATGAGATGGATGGATCTATGGATGGATGGATGGATGGCTTTCTGACCCACAGGCTTACTGGTGGGCAAGGTTTCACAGGGATCCAAGGAGCGGCTGGGCAAGAGATCAAAGAGTGTTTGTCGATCACTTAAGGCCGATGCCTGATGGTCAACCAGCTCTTTTGAAGACCCGTTGAGAGATTCAAAAAGAGGATGCTGTGCGCAAGATCACAAACCTGTTTGAGGCAGGTCATCGAGTCAGACGCGCAAGCCGGAGATGGTGAGTGCATCGGCGGGGAAGAGCCCCACCGCAGTCCTCACACTCCAATTCACAACCATGACCTAAAAACAAATCCTTGTTGCTTCATCGATCGCCTTGGTTGGCACAGCATCCGCACTCGCCATGACGGCTCCAGCCCACGCATTGGATGGATGTGGTCCTCGCGGTCGCTTTTCGCACAGCCAGCAACGGTGTGTTCGCAGAACTGATGTTTTCAGGAACCCTCAGAAACAATGGGCTGCAGATCAGTCTTGTGGGTATCGCTACCGCTACTCAGCTCGACTAGAACGGTGTGTTTTCAGAAGAGACGTGAGGACTGTTCGTCTCCGTTCTGTACCTCGTCGACGCCTCGTGACTCCAGTGCGTGTGATTCATCACCGTCAGCCAGTTCTGCGCCTGAACTTCTCGTTTTAGAGGCGCATCAACATCGATGAATTCACCCCGCTCTCACGAGTGGGGCTTCTTCGTCTGGATCCTTGCCTGACCATTGCTGAGGCTGCCGGGTGATCAAGGCAAAACACGATCTGAGACCGTCATACAACCCCTTCCTCAGTCGTCATCAATCCAGACCAGCACTTGACTTTTGGGCATGGCTGCGAAGATGCCAAGCTTGAGGCCTTGCGTCACCACCCAGTGGATCTTCGTCAGTTCATTCGTGATGTGCCTGACTTCCCCAAGCAGGGAATTCTGTTCCGAGACATCTCACCGATGCTTCGTGATCCCGCTGGCTGGAGCGCGGTGATGCAGCAGCTGGGCGAGGTGTGCGATCGACTCAATCCAGACCTGATTGTGGGGATTGAATCGAGGGGATTCATCGTTGGAATGGCACTGGCAACGCACAAGAGGATTGGATTTGTGCCTGTGAGAAAGCCAGGAAAACTACCAGGTGATGTGGTCGGCGTCGATTACACCCTTGAATACGGCCGCGATCGGCTTGAGATCCAGAGCGATGCTCTCGCGGACGGCGCAAGCGTTCTGCTGGTTGACGATCTCCTGGCGACCGGAGGAACCGCAGCAGCCAGTGCTGAATTGATTGTGAAAGCCGGAGGAAGGCTTCTGGGCTGTGGATTCGTGATTGAGCTTGCAGAGTTGAGCGGACGACGTCGACTCCCGGAGGGTGTTCCAGTCGAATCGCTCATTCGCTACGAGTAGAGCCTGAGGCT
>CAYWOE010000211.1:0-2339 GCA_964459855.1 uncultured Synechococcus sp.
CATCAACGGCACCCTGCAGATACTGCAGCTCCTTCTCCATCAGGAAGCCCGCCACAGAGGGCTTCAGAAATTTGGTCACGCCTTCGGTGGAGGCATGAGCACGGTGGGCGGCACCGAAGGCGTCGTTCACGTACACCTCAGCGAGCCCGGCCAGCTTTTCGGCGAAACCGGCTTCGTTCTTCTCCTCTTCAGCGAAGAAGCGAACGTTCTCCAGCAGCACCACATCGCCATCGGCCATCGCGTTGACCTTGGCTTCAGCATCGGGACCGATGCAGCTGTCGGTCTTGGACACGGGCTTGCCGAGCAGGTCGCTCAGACGTGCGGCAACAGGGGTCAGACGCATGGAGTCATTCACCTGTCCCTTGGGCCGTCCGAAGTGGGCCGAGAGAATCACCTTGGCGCCCTTGCCGATCAGGTCCTTGACGGTGGGGAGTGCTGCACGGATGCGGGTGTCATCGGTGATCGCGCCGGCATCGTTCAGCGGTACGTTGAAATCGACCCGCACGAGAACACGTTTTCCGCTGAGGTCGGCGCCGGAGAGGCTGGCCAGGGAACGCTTCGCCATGAGGGTTGTGTGGTGCGGTAAGAAAACGGGGTGAGATTAACCCGAGTTCTGCAGGCCCGGCGCTAGGACTGGCTTAAGGGCAGAGCCAGGAGGTTGTCCCCATGTTCGAGACCGTGCTCTTCCCGATCGACCAGAGTCGTGAGGCACTGGAGACCGCTGCCAAAGCCCTGGAGCTTGCGCGCAGTCACGGCAGTCGTCTGGTCCTGCTGTCGGTGGTGCAGCCTGAGCGGCCGGAGATGCACGATCATGAAGCCGTTGCAGGATTGCTCGACCAGGCCCGTGATCGCTTTGAGCAGGCCGGTGTGACCTGTGAGCAGATTGAGCGTGAGGGCCGACCGGCCTTCGTGATCTGCGATGTGGCCGATGAGTTGAATGTGGATGTGATCGTGATGGGAACCAGGGGCGTGAATTTGGAGACCGACAGCGGCAGCACAGCTGCACGGGTGATCCAGCTGGCTCCCTGCCCTGTGTTGGTGGTGCCGTGAGTTCACCACCGATTCAGTGGTACCCAGGCCACATCGCCAAGGCGGAACAGCAACTCCGTCGCAATCTCGACAAGGTGGATCTGGTGATCGAGGTGCGTGATGCACGCATCCCTCTGGCCACGGGCCATCCTCACCTCAGCCGCTGGATCAAAGGCAAACAGCACCTGCTGGTGATCAACCGGCGCGACATGATCACAGCAGAGGCGCGCGCCGCCTGGGAGGCGTGGTTCAAGGGTCATGGTCAGCGCAGCGTCTGGTGCGATGCCAAGGCCGGTACAGGCGTGAAGCAGGTGCAGCAGGCGGCGATCCGTGCCGGCGATCAGCTCAATGAACGGCGACGCAACAGGGGCATGCGACCCAGGCCTGTGCGGGCGCTCACCCTGGGGTTTCCCAATGTGGGGAAATCGGCGCTGATCAACCGGCTGGTGAGGCAGAAGGTTGTCGCCAGTGCCCGCCGCGCTGGTGTGACCCGCACTCTTCGCTGGGTGCGCCTTGGTCAGGACATCGACCTGCTGGATGCACCGGGGGTGTTGCCGCCCAGGCTCGATGACCAGCAGGCCGCGTTGCATCTGGCTCTCTGTGATGACATCGGTCAGGCCGCCTACGACGGTGAACTGGTCGCCCAGGCGTTTCTGCGCTTGCTGATGGGTCTGCAGAGCCAGCAGGCCTCCGGTGTGGCGCTGGCGGTGCTGGAGGGGCGTTACGGCACTGCCCTCTCGGGTGAGACTGAAGACCCGGCCCTCTGGCTGCAGGCGGTGGCGCAGCGCCACACCTCAGCAGACACGGCGCGCATGGCCCAGCGCCTGCTCGACGATTTCCGCAAGTCAGCGCTGGGCAGCATCGCCCTGGAGCTGCCGGCATGAGCCCAGCCTGGAGCCGCCCACCGCTGCCGGAGGAGACCTTCACCAGCGGTTTCGGTGAGGGGGAGGGGGAGCTGCTGTCGCTCAGATATCCCAAGCCGCTGCCGATGCGGCTCGACCGCTGGCTGGTGAGTCAGCGCACCGAGCAGAGCCGTGCCCGCATTCAGAAGTTCATCGATGCCGGTTACGTGCGCGTGAACGGCAAGACCGGCAAGGCCAAGACTCCCCTGCGCCAGGGCGATGAAGTGCAGCTGTGGATGCCACCTCCGGAGCCGTTGCCCTATCTGAGGCCGCAGCCGATGGATCTCGATGTGCTCTACGAGGATGAGCATCTGATCGTGATCAACAAGCCGGCCGGTCTCACGGTGCACCCTGCACCTGGCAACAAGGACGGCACGCTGGTGAACGGGTTGCTGCATCACTGCCCCG
>CAYWOE010000212.1:0-2339 GCA_964459855.1 uncultured Synechococcus sp.
CTGGTGCGTCGCAGATAGGGGGTGAAGCTGGCGCTCTGCAGCTGATAGCCGCTCAGGGAACCCAGTTCTCCAACAAGATTGTCGTTGCTCGGTTCGGGCAGCAAGCGCAGATCGGCGTACTTCTGCGAGGTCCAGAGTGGTTTGAGTTCAACGATCACCGGCAGTCGCAGCATGTCGAACGGATCGCGGCGAAAGTCGACTTCATCGTCGTAAAAACGACTCGAGAAGTGATACAGCTGCTGCCGCCTGCCACCCGACAGCTCCCTCGGCGCATCGGAGGAGGGCTCGAAGGTGGAGTCCCAGGTTTCAATCCGGTTGGCCAGTGTGATCAGATCGGCAGGATCATCACCGTGTTTCTGCAGCAGTGCATCCACCTCGGGAAGCCACTCCAACCAGATTTCGCCATCCGCTGTGAAGGTGCGTGAGTTCAGATTCAGCTCGTAGAT
Organism: uncultured Synechococcus sp.; assembly: GCA_964459855.1. Lineage (GTDB taxonomy): Bacteria > Cyanobacteriota > Cyanobacteriia > PCC-6307 > Cyanobiaceae > Synechococcus_C. The sequence continues at coordinate 447 of CAYWOE010000212.1, forward strand.
CTTGTCGAGCTGAATTCCGGCGTAGATGAACGGATGCCGGCGCACCAGATCTTCAGACAGCTGCACCTCGGCCAGACCGGAAGGCCCCTCCATCAGCTCCGTCAAAGCGTCGCGATCCCGCTCCGGAACGGGATTCAGTGCCAGCAGGCCGCGTCCGCTCCAGATCACAACAAGAACCAGTGCCGTCGCCATCACCAGGGCAAACAGGCGTGGACGGGGCAACCTCCGCATCGACAGGTGCTTGAGCCTTCACTGTTGTTTTCAGGATGGCTTTGCTCATGGCGCCTGTCAGCGGCTCACCCCGTCTGGAGCGCGTTGAACCAGGCGCGTCGCAGCTTCAGAGCACCTGAATCACTTCACTGACCTCGGGAATGCATTCGCGCATCTTGCGCTCAATGCCCATTTTCAGGGTCATGGTGCTGCTGGGGCAGCTGCCGCAGGCACCTTGCAGCCGCACCTTGACCACGGGGCCGTCAATCTCCACGACCTCCACATTGCCCCCGTCAGCCATCAGGAACGGGCGCAGTTCATCGAGCACCTTTTCCACATTTTCAGTGCTGAGTGGCATCGTTTCTGAGCTCATGACCGGATCGGGTTCAGTGCTTTGGCTCAGCGTAGGCACGCTTGTGCCGGATTGATCCATAGCCTTGGGAAGCAGGATCACCCGATGCGATGGACCGTTACGACGCCGTGCTGGTGGGTGCGGGAATCATGAGTTCCACCCTGGCTTCGTTGCTGCATGCTCTGGATCCGGGGATGCGACTGCTGCTGGTGGAGCGTCTTGAGGAGCCCGCCCTGGAGAGCAGTGCCGGAGTGAACAACGCCGGAACAGGCCATGCCGCCAACTGTGAACTGAATTACACCCCTCAGCAGGCCGATGGAACGGTGTGCACCGAAAAGGCACTGGGGATCAACGCTGCCTTCGAGCGCAGTCTGGAGTTCTGGGCCTCCCTCGCGGAACGGGGAGTGCTCGAACCACGCAGCTTTCTGCACCAGGTTCCCCATCTCAGTCTTGTCTGGGGTGAGCAGGACATCGCCTTTCTCCAGCAGCGTCATCGCCAGCTGAGTGCTCTGCCGGCCTTTGCCGCCATGCAGTGGAGCACGGACTCCGGGCAGATCAGTGACTGGCTGCCCCTGGTGATGGAGGGGCGTCGCCCTGATCAGCAGCTGGCAGCCACCCGGATTGAACGCGGGCTTGATCTCGACTTCGGAGCTCTGACCAGGGCGCTGTTGCTCCCTCCTCAGACAGCGGGAGCGCTTCAGGTGATGTATGGCACCTCGGTGCAGGGCCTCAGACGAGAGCTCACGGAATCGATGACCTGCTGTGACTGGCAGCTCGATCTGCGCGGTCCATCGGGTCGTCGCCGGGTGCAGGCCCCCTTCGTGTTCCTCGGTGCCGGGGGTGGTGCCTTGCCGTTGCTGCAGAGCAGCGGCATTCCGGAGGCTGCCGACTATGCCGGTTTCCCCGTGAGCGGCCAGTGGCTGGTGTGCGGTGAGCCCGATCTGGTGGGCCGACACCACGCCAAGGTGTATGGCAAAGCGAAGGTGGGCGCGCCGCCGATGTCGGTGCCGCATCTCGACACTCGCTGGATCGATGGCAAGCGTTCTTTGCTGTTCGGCCCCTACGCGGGATTCAGCAGCAAATTCCTCAAGACCGGCTCACTGTTCGATCTGCCGCTTTCGGTGCGTCCCACCAACCTGCTGCCGATGCTGCAGGTCGGTGTTGAGAATCTGCCGCTGGTCAAATATCTGATCAATCAGCTGCGTCAGAGCGGAGCCGATCGGATGGAGGCGTTGCGCGCCTTCCTGCCTGAGGCCAATGAGCAGGACTGGAGCCTGTCGGTGGCCGGTCAGCGGGTTCAGATCATCAAACGCACGCCTGACGGTGGTCGT
>CAYWOE010000213.1:0-2334 GCA_964459855.1 uncultured Synechococcus sp.
TTCGGTCATTCCAGCGCGGCCAGCGCGCCACCCACTCGGCGTAGGTGATGTGCCGATAACCGAGCCTTGCTGAAAGCAGCACGCTCCAGAACTGATCTCCGCCAAGGAAAACCACCACTCCTCGGTCGGGCCAGTGCCCGAACCGAGCCGGATCAAACAGAAGCGACCAGAAATGCTTGGCGGGAAGGATGCGATCGAACTGAACCCAGCGGGAGGCGGCCTCAGCCTCCATGCCCGTGGCATTGGGGCATGGCACCAGGACAAGCCTCAGATCAAGCAGCGACTGCGTTGCTCTGGGCCTGATCAGCAGTTGCCGGTGAAGCTGCTCAGCCAGCGGACGAACCCAGGTGCTCAGTTCTCCTGGCCCGTTGGAAACGAAAACCACCGAAAGCTTGGGATCCGTGGATCGGAACGTCAAACGAAACGGATCTGCCCTGGGAAAGAAATGCGGATGGCGAGACTTGAACTCGCAAGGCCGAAGCCACACGCCCCTCAAACGTGCGTGTCTACCAATTCCACCACATCCGCGTGGTCGATTCAGCCCCTCGGGCTTCATCGGGGCTCGATCATACCGGCTGGGGTGACCGTTAATGCTCTTCCCGATGACCATGCAGGGAACGGATCAACTCCAACGCCCGGACACTGATACGATCCGCCCTGGCCTGGAATCTGCGGGATGCCCATCGGCAAGGTGCTGATCGCCAACCGCGGCGAAATCGCTCTCAGAATCCTGAGAAGCTGCCGGGAGATGGGAATCGCAACGGTGGCGGTTTACAGCACCGTTGATCGCAACGCCCTGCATGTCCAGTTGGCGGATGAGGCTGTCTGCGTTGGCGAGGGTCCAAGCAACCGCAGCTACCTGAATGTTCCCAACATCCTTGCCGCAGCCACCTCCAGAGGAGTGGATGCCATCCACCCGGGCTACGGATTCCTGGCTGAAAACGACAAATTCGCGGAAATGTGCCGCGACCACGGCCTCACCTTCGTGGGACCTTCACCCCACGCGATCCGCTCGATGGGTGATAAGTCAACGGCCAAGACAACCATGCAATCGGTGGGAGTGCCCACCGTTCCAGGCAGCGAAGGTCTGCTTTCTGGCACCGACGAGGCGGCAGAACTCGCAGCCAGCATGGGCTATCCGGTGATGATCAAGGCCACGGCCGGTGGTGGTGGCAGAGGCATGCGCCTCGTCCAGAGCGCTGATCAGCTCGACACATTGTTCAAGGCAGCGCAGGGAGAAGCCGAAGCCGCTTTCGGAAACCCTGGGCTGTACATGGAGAAATTCATCGACCGCCCGCGCCACGTTGAAGTGCAGGTGTTGGCCGATCGCCACGGCAACGTCGTTCACCTGGGCGAACGGGACTGTTCGATTCAGCGACGCCACCAGAAACTGCTCGAGGAAGCACCAAGTCCGGCTCTTGATCCCGAGCTGCGGCGACGCATGGGCGAAGCGGCTGTAGCTGCCGCACGCAGCATCAATTACGAGGGGGCGGGAACGGTCGAGTTCTTGCTGGATCGCAGCGGAGGGTTCTATTTCATGGAAATGAACACCCGCATTCAGGTGGAGCACCCTGTCACCGAAATGGTCACGGGCGTTGACCTGATCACTGAACAATTGCGCATCGCCGGAGGCGAAGCGATCAGCATCCTGCAGAAGGACATCCAGCTGCGCGGCCATGCGATCGAATGCAGGATCAATGCTGAGGACGCTCGACACAACTTCCGCCCAGCACCTGGACGGATCACCGGCTGGTTACCGCCAGGAGGTCCGGGCGTGCGCGTGGACAGTCACGTTTACACCGGGTACGACATTCCTCCCTTCTATGACTCCCTGATCGGCAAGCTGATCGTATGGGGAACCGATCGCACCCATGCGCTGTCACGCATGAAGCGCGCCCTCAATGAGTGTGCAGTCACCGGAATCCCCACCACGGTCGACTTTCACCTGGAGATGATTGATCGACCGGAGTTCATCAACGGCGACGTCCACACCAAGTTCGTCGAACAGGAAATGCTGCCCTGATCCCGCTCTGCTGATTCAGGCGATGGCCTGGGAGCGCATCAGGATCTGCGAAAGAACGCCCTGCTGACCCACCAGCAGTTCGCGCACGAGGCTGACCAGCCCAAGCCAGATGACCGGAGTCACATCGACTCCACCGATGGGTGCCACAACCCGGCGTGTGAGGGCCAGAACAGGCTCGGTCAGCCAGATCACCACAGCCCACACCGCTGACTCGGCGTCAGCCTTCGGGTACCAGGTGAGCACGATCCGCAGCAGGAACATCAGGCTCCATGCAGCCAGCAGCAGACCCAGGCTCAGATGCAGCAGCGGCA
>CAYWOE010000214.1:0-2334 GCA_964459855.1 uncultured Synechococcus sp.
CGCCGCAGGCGTTCACGCGGCCGCTCCCCGCTGCCGCCACTGGCCAGCTCCAGTCGCAGCTGCAGCCGCAGCAGATCCTCCGCCTGATTCCAGGCCTGAACGGCAGCTGCCTGATCAAGGGCCGCTTCGAGCAGAGGGGCGCTGCGTTCGGGCTCGATCCCACCCAGCAGTTCAGCGGCAAGACCCAGACGTCGTGCTGCGATCACTCCTGGGGTACGGCCCGCCAGCAAACTGACCACAGCCTGCTCGGACTGTCCTGAGGCAATCTGCGCTTCAGCCAGAAGATCGAGGGCGGAGCGTGTGGAAGGAAGCCCCTGCTCATCCACGCCCACCACGAGCTGCTCACCGTCCAGCCTGGCGGGATCACCATCCGCCAGACGCATCAGCGCCAGCACAATGCGCTCCTGGTCCAGTGCTGCACTGGCTGCCTGCCAGGACAGCAGCAACCATTCCCGGCGTCGGGGTCCGGGACCGGGGCCGTAACGACTCAGCACCACCTGCGCGCTGTCGGGCGCCTTGCAGGAGATCAGAGCCCTGGCATTGGCCATCACCACATCAAAAGGTTGCGGTGAAGGCGCCACGAGCATCAACCTGTCGCGAAGCAACTGCAGCCTTTCATTGACTCCGAAACGGGCGGAGTCCTCGCAGGCCAGCGTCAGCTCCGGAAGATCTCCCTCGAACAGAACGGTTTCAAACGCCGCCTGTGTCATCGGCATCGGGGAACTGGGAGGAGCTGAAGACTCAATCGGCGCTGGCAGTGTTGTTGCGCTGCCTGGCACCAAGGCCAGGACCAGTGACAGGGGCAGAGGGAGCAATCCCATGGGCCGGAAGGCGTTCAACAAAGATGGAACGGTCGCTTCGCCATCAGCAACAGCGGAGCGACGCTCAAACCTAAGGGTCTCCGCCCGAAACAATTGCCTCCATGGCCCATTCCAGTTCCCGTCCCCAGACCCTGCCGCCGCTGCGTCATCTGCTCGTGGTGGGAGGTGGAGGCCGTGAACAGGCACTGGCCTGGGCCTTGCGTCGCTGCAGCGGCGTGGAGGCTGTCTGGGTGAGCCCTGGAAATGGCGGCACCGAGGAGCTGGGCGATTGCAGGCCGCTGGCGATCGGAGAACAGGATGCCGCGGGTCTGATCAAGGCCTGCCAGCAGCAGGCCGTCGATCTGGTGGTGATCGGACCGGAAGCGCCTCTTGCTGCGGGGGTTGCCGACCGTCTGCGTGACGCGGGGGTTGCGGTGTTCGGCCCCAGCGCGAGTGGCGCCCAGCTTGAAGCGAGCAAGGCCTGGGCCAAGGATCTGATGAAGGAGGCCGGCATCCCGACTGCAGGACACTGGGCTGTGTCGAGCGCCGCCGAGGGGCTGCAGCTGCTCGAAGAGATTCAACGTCCGCTGGTGGTGAAGGCCGATGGACTGGCCGCAGGCAAGGGCGTGACTGTCGCCGAGACCATCCAGGAGACCGAAGACGCCATCCGTGAAACCTTCGCAGGCCGATTCGGTGCCGCTGGTGAGCGGCTGGTTCTGGAGGAACGCCTGCAGGGGCCGGAGGTGTCTGTTTTCGCGCTGTGTGACGGCGAGCGCATGGTGCTGCTGCCACCGGCTCAGGACCACAAACGGCTGCTGGAGGGAGACCTTGGGCCGAACACCGGTGGCATGGGCGCTTACGCCCCCGCTCCGTTGCTGGATCAGGCGGGGGTTGCGCAGGTGCGTGAGCTTGTGCTCGAACCCACGCTGCGGGCCCTGCAGAGCAAGGGGATCCAGTACAGGGGTGTGATCTATGCCGGCCTGATGATGACCGACGCAGGCCCTCAGGTGATCGAATTCAACTGTCGCTTTGGTGATCCCGAGTGCCAGACCCTGATGCCTCTGATGGGTCCTGAGCTCGCCAGGGTTCTTCAGGCCTGCGCACTCGGGTGCCTGGATCTGGCACCCGAACTGACAATCGCCCGGACGTGCAGCGCCTGTGTTGTTGCCGCCGCCGCGGGCTATCCCGATGCACCGCGCAAAGGCGATGAGATCAAGCTGCGGTCGGACCATGACGGGCAGAGGCAGCTGTTTCATGCCGGTACTCGGCGCGAGCAGGACGGACGGCTGCTGACCTCAGGCGGTCGGGTGCTGAGCCAGGTCGCCCAGGCAGAGGACTTCGACCGTGCCTTTGCCAGCGCCTACGAAGGGCTCGCGCAGGTGAGCTTCGAGGGCATGCAGTTCCGCCGTGACATCGGCCATCAGGTGCGCCGGGCCTAGTCTTGAGGGGATGTGCTCCGGCGGAATGGCCAGCGATCCGGCAACGGCTCAGAACGAAGCCCCTGCGGAATGGGCGGCTCCGGTCGCCGGCGCTG
>CAYWOE010000215.1:0-2315 GCA_964459855.1 uncultured Synechococcus sp.
CCAATCCAAACAGAATCACTGTGATCAGCCAGTCGAACAGCCAGCTCACAGGAGCAATCAACCCTCCAAGACTGGTGACAGCCCATGGCAACGCCAGGACGAATTTCAGAGGAAGGATCAGAAGAGTGCCCAGCAGACCGATCGTCACGGCAGATGCCAGAGCAGACTGAAAATTTGCCAGTTCCACGCCAAAAGGCATGACCGCTACAAGCAGAAGCACGAGAGCACGTACAGGCCATTGCAACAGCCAGCCAATCAGGCCCATGGGAACAATCCGCCAATGCACTGCAGGTTAGATCTGGTCTGCACTTTCGGGACGCAGTTCAAGAGGAACAACTGCTCGTAAGCGAGAGAACCTCTCGCTGTCAGAAACAACGCGTGAACAACTGAACGCGACGATTCAGGCGCTCAAAACGGCGAAGCCGGAAACACTCAGAGAGCAAGAGCAACGACTGTGAAACCTGTAAGCAAAGAAATCGTGATCAACACCATGGGGGATCAGTCCTCTGCCTCGAGCTCACCGGTTGCCCGCAGAAACACCGTGAGTCCGACAACTGCTGCAAGAACGATGTAGGAAACCATCGGCGTGAGGGGCAAGACTGAGTATTTCTACTGATCTTAGGGTTTTGCTGTGATCAGGCTGTGCCCTGCACGACATCAACACTGGGACAATGATCCGCAATGGTGGGCAGAGCCTGGAACATTGATCAAAGACCAGATCCAGTGATTGCATCGTCAAGCGAACCGGATTCAGTCGGAGACTGAACGGCCTCTCCAAGCTCCATCGATACGGTTTCCTGTACTACAGGGGTTCCGTTGAGGGCAACACCGGGATTGGAGCAAGCGCTCACCAGCAAACACAGAGCGCAGCAAAGCAACAGGGCAGTGTTGAAAAGACGGGCCACGAAAGCTCTGAAAAAACCTGACATTCTGTGCTTGGGTTGATATTGCAGAAATTACGGTCAATCAAAGGAATCCTCCGCAATACCATCACAAAGACGAGCACATTTATCACCACACAGATCAGAATTGATTTACCTGAGTAATCTCTACAGGTCTAAAGTGAAAAGCAGCGAAGAAAAGATGACCGTAATTCAGCTGTCTATGCTTTTACAAGACACAGAAACAGTCACTGAAGCGACTGATCTGCACGGGTACGAGCAAAAGCCATATGCCATGAGGTAGTCATTCACAGAACGCGATGTCTAGGTGCCCTCATGGGTGCTTTCAACATTGCCTGATCCAGAGCAGCGAGGATCAAGGGAGCGGAATCATTGCAGACGATTTCAAGCAGAGCGAGTCGTATTCAGTAACGCTTCATTCATGCGCATTGTCCATGATTAAGCCACGGTGGATGCAGCTTCATCACCGAGCATGGCCGGCCTTGTACTTGCCCTGGGCTTTCTTCTGGCTTTGTCCAGTGCCCTGCTCATCGTGTCTGACAAACACTGAACACGTCGGCACGGAGCTCAGCAACAGCGCAAAGGTTTCATTCAGACACAGGCTGCTCTCGAGATCAAAATGAACCTAATGCTCCAAAAATCCTGCGCAAACAGCTGCAAATGGTGTCTCAGGAAACTTAAGCCGTGCTCTCGCATGTGACTATCGAGTACTCAATTCGTTCATCAGAACAGCAGACATCGGCATAAAACCGTTCGAGTTCGTCATAGGCCTCGTTGTAATGCCCGAAACGACGACGCGTGAGTGCATCCTCGAGGCCGTCGTCACGCACAATCCGTACCACCTTGATCCGGTCGGTTTCCAAAGCTGATGATCCGGGTAGGGACTCTGATTCTCTCCTGTTGCCAGTGGCTCAACCGGAGCTGGCAGCGGCGTTTCACAGGTGATCAAGACCCCGCAGGTTGAAGAAATCCGGATGCAACCGAGGTGGCTGAGATGCACAACGCTTCTCTGCAACTAAATGTGAGCTGACGAGACAGCTGCGTTGCTGCACAGATGGCCTCTGTCGATACTGCCTTCACACCCTTCACAGGGATCCATCCGGGGCGACGAATGACCACGAAGCTCTACAACGTGCGCTTTGAAACCGAAGGTGCTGACCTGTTCGTGGAACTGGAGGCTGAAGCGGAACTCAACCGACAACACCTGCTGGAGAGAGTGGTTGCGATCCTGGAGGACCGTCATGGCATTGAAACCATCGACAGCACTCAAGGTGAAATGACCCGGGTTGATCACAGCGATGGTTCAGCGCTCAGCGCCTGGCTGTCGATCTCGGGACAATCCGCCAGGCAGGCTCTGGATGACGATGGCCTTGATGAAATCCTCACCTGTCTTGTGTTCATGCTGTTCCCACC
>CAYWOE010000216.1:0-2311 GCA_964459855.1 uncultured Synechococcus sp.
GATGGCACCCGAGGGGATCGGCCGGTAGGGCTCATTGATCGCGTCGATCTCGCGGTCGTAGTAGTCGTTGATGGTCTGGGTGTAACCCGCAAGCAGAGGGCCGCTCAGCACCATGCAGGCGATGGCGGCGAGCACGTGATCAGGCCGCCACTCGTATTGACCACTGGCCGCGGCACCGCAGATCACTCCCCAGATCAGGGGAATCCAGGTGACAGGTTTCATCAGCTGCAGCCGCAGCTTCCAGATGTTTGTGGTGCCGCTGGCACCCTTCATGCCGAGCAGCTGTCGGGCGTCACTCACGAAATCTGACCTCAGGCTGCAACGATTTCATCTTCGAAGAACCAGGAGCTGGAGCCATCACTCAGCTCCACAACAACTCCAATACCCTTGCCATCAACGGTGCGGAATTCAGTCACCGTACCGAAGGCGTCGCTTTTCAAAAGCTCAACCATGTCCTGAGGGATGCGATCACGAACCCGGGTCACCCGGACTTTGCTTCCTACCTCAATTGACTCGAGTTTCGGCGTTGGCAGAGGTTCCGAGCCGGTTATTCGTTTGATCAGATTGAGAATATTTCCCAGCATGACCTGCGAGGCTTGGAGGGGAATTGCACCATAACAGCCATGTATCGAATGCCATGGTCGCCCTGCGCCTGATCCCCTGCCTGGATGTCGCCAAGGGGCGCGTGGTGAAGGGTGTGAATTTCGTCGGACTTCGCGATGCGGGAGATCCCGTTGAGCTGGCCTGCCGCTACAGCCAGGCTGGTGCCGATGAGCTCGTGTTCCTGGATATCGCTGCCAGTCATGAGGGTCGGGCAACACTCGTTGACATGGTGCGCAGAACTTCCGACCAGGTCACCATTCCGTTCACGGTTGGCGGGGGCATCGCCTCCGTGGAGGGCATCACCGAGCTGTTGCGGGCCGGAGCTGACAAGGTCAGCCTCAACTCCTCGGCTGTGAGGAGGCCGGAGCTGGTGAGTGAGGGTGCGGATCGCTTCGGCTGTCAGTGCATCGTGGTGGCGATTGATGCGCGCCGACGCGAGTCAGGTGGCTGGGATGTGTACGTCAAGGGAGGGCGTGAGAACACCGGACTTGATGTGATCTCATGGGCCAAACAGGTGGCTGAGCTTGGAGCCGGCGAAATCCTGCTCACATCCATGGATGGCGACGGCACTCAGGCGGGTTACGACCTTCAGCTCACCCGTGCCGTTGCCCAGGCCGTGCCCGTCCCTGTGATCGCCTCAGGAGGCGCCGGTTGTCTGGATCACATCGCAGCGGCTCTCGATGCCGGCCCCGAGGGAGGACAGGCGTCCGCTGCATTGCTGGCATCCCTGCTGCATGACGGAGTCCTCACCGTCGAGGGAATCAAGGCCGATTTGCTCAGCCGTGGCCTGATGATTCGGCCTCTGGAAACCTGACTTTTCAGTATTGTGTGAAGAACTGTTCCACAGGCTCGCAGTTCTTCAGTGCACCTTCACCTGCCCACGATTGAGTCATTGACGCTGTCTTCCGTTCAGCCGCTGATTCCGTCGAACTGGGTGCTGCCTCTGGGTGTCGCACTTGTGTTCGTTGTGATCGCACTTGTGGCCTGGGCGCTGCAGCTGATGCAGTCCGCCATGGATCAGGGAGAGTTTTCGCTGATGCTGGCCGGCTGCATGGTGTGTTCGGCCGCCGTTGGAATCGCCACTGTGATGGTGATGACGCTCAGTGATCTGCCGCTTTGAAACCCGGTGATGCAGCAGCCGTTGAACAGTTGTTCAACGATGCTGCACCGAGTTACGACAGGCTGAACGACTGGCTCAGCCTCGGGCTCCATCGCCAGTGGAAGCGACAGCTGGTTTTGCAGCTGTCGCCTCAGCCCGGGGAGCAATGGCTTGATCTCTGCTGCGGAACCGGTGATCTGGCTCTGACCCTGGCGCGCCATTTGCGCCCCGGTGGTCGAGTGATTGGTGTCGATGCGGCTGCTGAGCCTTTGGTGATTGCTGCCCAGCGCTCTCAGCAGAGGCCCTGGTTGCCAGTGCAATGGCGACAGGGCGATGCCTTGAATCTCGAGTTGCCGGATGCCTGTGCCGATGGGGCGCTGATGGCCTATGGGCTGCGCAATCTGGTGGATCCCGCAGCCGGGCTCAGGGAGCTTCGGCGCGTGTTGCGTGCTGGAGGCCGCGCCGGCCTGCTGGATTTCAATCGTTTGCCGCACGGGAGTCCTGCCGCTCTGTTCCAACGGACCTACCTGCGCAGGGTGGTGGTTCCGGTCGCCGCGCGATCCGGGCTTGCCGATCACTACGCCTATCTCGAGGAGAGCCTCAAGCATT
>CAYWOE010000217.1:0-2307 GCA_964459855.1 uncultured Synechococcus sp.
TCATCACCACGGCCTGCTCCATGGCCACGGCCATCTGCCGGTGCATGGCCATCGGTTCAGAGCCTTCCACGAAGATCGGCGTCCAGCCGTAGCCGCGCAGCAGGTTCTCCAGTTCCTCGTGGTCGATGCGACTGAGGATGGTCGGGTTGGCGATCTTGTAGCCGTTCAGGTGCAGCACCGGCAGCACCGCTCCGTCCTTGATCGGATTGAGGAATTTGTTGATGTGCCAGCTGGTGGCCAGCGGGCCGGTCTCGGCCTCGCCATCGCCCACACAGGCAACGGTGATCAACTGCGGATTGTCGAAAACCGAGCCCGCTGCATGCGACAGCACATAACCGAGCTCCCCTCCCTCGTGTATGGAGCCGGGCATCTCCGCCGTGCAATGGCTGCCGATGTGCCCTGGAAAGGAGAACATCTTGAAGAAGCGGCGCAGGCCCTCCTCATCGAACGACTTGTCTGGATACCTCTCGCCGTAGCTCCCGTCGATGTACACGGGGCCTCTGGCGCCTGGAGCGCCGTGGCCCGGACCTGACATGTAGATCATGTCCAGGTCGTATTTGTTGATCAGCCGGTTGGCGTGGGTCCAGATGAACGCCTGTCCCGGACTGGATCCCCAGTGCCCGAGAAGGCGGTTCTTGATGTGCTCCGGACGCAGCGGTTCTCGCAGCAGGGGGTTGTCCTGCAGATAAATCATGCCCACCGCCAGATAGTTGGCGGTGCGCCAATAGGCATCGAGTTGATTCAGTTCAGCGTCGGTTGGGGCTGCAAGAGGCCTGATCGATGCAAGAGCTTCAATAGGTGTGGCGGTCATCAGCGACCCGATCTAGACAGTTACGCGGAACGTAGCCATCGTCCGCTGTTCTGAATGACTTGGGCACACGGAGCTGCACTCTCAGGAGCAGCGCATTGCCTGATGCTGCCGCTGAAGGGTCAGCTTGAGCATTGCGGTAACCCGTTTAGGGATAAGGTCCCACCGAGAGGAATCAACATTGCTGATGCTCGCTGCTGCGATGCCGCCATTACTCACGCCGTTGCTGGCTGAGATCTCGGCTCACGACCTGGAGATGGCGGAGACCCTGATCGGGGTGGCCCGATTTGTCCTGATCTTCGTGGCCGCCCGCATTCTTGCGGAGGTTCTGGTGCGCCTGCAGTTGCCCACGATCCTCGGTGAGCTGCTGGCCGGGGTGCTGATCGGCGCTTCCGGACTGCACCTGCTTGTGCCTCCGGAAACCCAGGTTGAGCTGAGTCAGGGGCTGGTGAGTCTGGTCAGCGGTCTGGTGAATGTTCCTCCGGAAGCGGTTCCCGAGATCTACAGCGAAAGTTTTCCCTCGCTCGAGTCAGTCGCGGAGCTGGGTCTGTATGCCCTGCTGTTCCTCACCGGGCTGGAGAGTGAGCTGGAGGAACTGATCGCTGTCGGTGGACAGGCTTTCACCGTTGCTGTTGCAGGCGTGGTGTTGCCATTCGCACTCGGCACCTGGGGTCTGATGGCGATTTTTCAGGTCGATGCCATCCCGGCGATTTTTGCCGGTGCCTCCATGACCGCCACCAGCATCGGCATCACGGCAAGCGTCTTCGGCGAGCTGGGCTTTCTCAAGACGCGGGAAGGTCAGATCGTGATCGGTGCCGCGGTGCTTGACGACATTCTCGGCATCGTGATCCTCGCGGTTGTGGTGGCCCTGGCCTCCGGTGGCTCCCTTGAGATTGGCCCGATCGTGAAGCTGGTGGCTGCCGCCGCTGTGTTTGTTGTTGCGGCCATTGGCCTCAGCCGCAGTGCCGCGCCGGCCTTTGACTGGTTGATCGACAAGCTGAAGGCCCCTGGAGAAGTGCTTGTGGGATCGTTTGTGATCCTGGCGATCAGTTGCTTCGCTGCCACCGCGATCGGCCTGGAAGCTGCGCTCGGTGCTTTTGCGGCAGGTCTGATTCTCAGCAGCTCCAAACACAACCGGGCCATTCAGGAGGCGGTTCTGCCGATCGTCACCCTCTTCGCCACGGTGTTTTTCGTGCTGGTCGGTGCAGGGATGGATCTCTCTGTGATCAATCCTTCCGATCCCTCAAGCAAAACCGCACTGATCGTGGCCGGCTTTCTGCTGGTGGTGTCGATCATCGGCAAGATCGCTGCAGGCTGGTGCTTTGTCAGCAAGCAACCCACCCGTCGCCTTGTTGTGGGGCTGGGAATGATGCCCCGTGGAGAAGTCGGCCTGATCTTCCTGGGTCTGGGCACCAGCGCCAAGTTGCTGTCACCTTCTCTGGAAGCGGCGATTCTGCTGATGGTGATCGGCACAACCTTCCTGGCTCCTGTGCTTCTGC
>CAYWOE010000218.1:0-2307 GCA_964459855.1 uncultured Synechococcus sp.
AGCGCCCACCCAATCTGGTCGTGTTCATCAGAGATCAGGTCAAGCCGGAGGACCTGTGGTTACCCCGCGACTGGGCTCGTGAAAAGCTGCCGACACGTCAGTGGCTGCTCGACAACGGCCTTTCATTCGAGAATTCCTTCACGAACACAGCGATGTGTTCATCGGCTCGCGCCACCTTCTTCACAGGCAAGTTTCCGGCTCAGCATGAGCTCGATCTGCTCCTCAGTGATATTGAGAATCCAATCCTCGATTCTCAGGTTCAGCTCAACCCCGACCTGCCCACGCTCGGCAATGTTCTGCTGGATCAGGGATACGACGTTTCCTTTTTCGGTAAAACCCACCTGAGCAAGACCATCACCCTCAAGGACGGTGAGGTGGTGTATCAGGACATGCAGCCCTACGAGTTCAGTGACTGGCAGGGGCCGGATGCCGGTCAGGACATGGATCCAGCCAATGCGGGTGGGGGTTATGCCGACAACGACTCCCGTTTTGTCACCGAGGCAACCGGCTGGCTGGATCAACGCGTCAAGGCGGGGAATGACCGCCCATTCGCCATGGTTGTGTCTCTGGTCAATCCTCATGATGTGCTGTCGTATCCGGAGTCCTGGCGCAAAGGCGATCCTGAGACGACATTCGGCTACAGCAGGGAGATGATCGAAGGCAGTATCGACATCCTGCCGAAGACGGTGAATGAACCGATCGCATCGCCGATGCCGGTGAAGCAGGGGCTGGATTTCGCAGGTAATTACAAACCCCAGATTCAGCGCGAGTGGCTGTTAGCGCAGGCCAGCACTCAACCGCTCCCAACAGATGAGATGAAGCTCCACTATCTCAATTTCTACGGCAATCTCATGCGGATCGCCGACACCCAGATGGGCGAAGTGATCCTGGCCCTGCGTCGTCATGGGATGGTCGACGACACCATGTTCGTCAGCACCAGTGATCATGGAGAGATGGGCATGTCGCACGGCGGCATGGTTCAGAAGATGTTCAATGCCTACGACGAGTCAATCCGGGTTCCGATGATCTGGTCGAACCCTCGCTTTTTCAAGGGAGGTCAGACGTCCGACGCGCTTGTCTCGCTTGTGGACTTTCTGCCCACGGTGGCTGGGCTCTATGGCTCCAGCAAGGAGCAACTGGCGAGCTACGACCTTCGCGGTGTCGACTATTCCCCGATCATTCGCAGGGCTGCGCTGGGTTCGCCTCTCTCCATTGATGATCTCGATGTGCAGTCGTCGTTGCTGTACACCTATGACGACATTTTCGCAGGACAAGATCCTGCCAATTCAATCCCAGAGGGTGCCTGGGACCATGGAATCCTTCCAGGACCCAACCGTCTGCAGGCGGTACACACGAAGGATTTCAAATACGTCCGCTACTTCTCAGGCAATGAGAGCTATGACCCGTCGAATTGGCAGGGCGAGTTCTATGACCTACGGCCCGGGGGCGGCGATTACTACCCGAACATTGATCCAATCACCGGCCAGTTGAATCCGTTCAAGGCTGCACCCCTGGAGCTGCGCAATCTGGACCCCAAGGCGGAGGCTCTGAGAGTTCTCAATGGTGAGGAACCTCTGGCCACCGAGGAGCAACGGCTGGCCTACAAGCAGATGTCGCAGCTGCTGGATGATCAGATTGACAGCCGACTGATGCCTCTGTTGCCGTTCCCGTCGCGCCAACCCACGGTGACTCGCTACCGAGGCGGTTCGGCCGGCGATGCATCCGCATATGACTATGGCGATCCGATTGTGAGGCTGATGCCCACGGCGAACGGCACCAACGCACTTGAGGTGGCCTTCAACACCCGGGCAGGTCAGAGCTACAACATCGTGACGCTGCAAAACCAGATCGATGACGGAAAGCTGGTGATCAGCAGGGACGACGTTCTGGTTTCGAACATCATCGGCACGAATGGCCCCACTTATCACTACATCACGGGTCTCTCGCGTGGTCTGGAGCTTTCCGATCTGGCCGTGGAATGGATCGGTGGATTTGTGCCTCTTGGCTTATGGGGATGACCGGTGCCGAGCAGCTCACTGCTTTTCTCTCCAGGGTGCGCGCGGATGCTGAGCTGCAGCAGCAACTGGCGGCCTTTCATGTGGAGCGATGGGGCGACGCCCATCTGCCTCTGGATATTGATCTGGATGCTGTGATCGCTCTGGCTTCAGAGATCGGCTTCCACTTTGATCGTGCTGATGTGGTGGTCAGCCAGTGTCGGCAACTGGAGCGCTTCGCCTCCTTTGAGATGGAGAACTCCGTTGTGGCCAGGCGCTATCTGGCCAGGATCCAGTTGCAGGTTGACCGGGG
>CAYWOE010000219.1:0-2300 GCA_964459855.1 uncultured Synechococcus sp.
CGGCACATCACCTACGCCGAGTGGGTGGCGCGCTGGCCGCGCTGGAATGACCGAATCGCGGCCATGGCGCCTGCGGTCAGGGAGCAGCTGCCCAGACGTTTCCGTTCGCGTTGTCGGGTTGTCGGCGATCTGATGGCGGATCTGTCAAGTCACGCCAGGGCGAGCGATCCCCTGCCTGAAGGGGAATGGGTGGCACTGCTCCCGGGATCCAAGCCGGCAAAGCTCAGCGTGGGGGTTCCCTTCCTGTTTGAAACCGCTGATCGCCTGAGCTCCCAACGTCCAGGCTGCCGATTTGTTCTGCCCGTTGCTCCCACCACAAGTGCTGAGGACCTCCTCCGTTATTTAGGTCCTTCCAATCGCATCGCCGATGGTTACTGCGCCGCTGTCAGCGACGTGCTCCCTCCTGGCGATGGCTGGCCCTGGAGGCGTCTGCTGACCAGGGCCGGCACGCTGATTCATCTTCAGGAGGACCCCCCTGCCCATGGTGCGCTGAGCCAGTGTTCCCTCGCTCTCACCACAGTGGGAGCGAACACCGCTGAACTGGGTGCTCTGGGAGTGCCCATGATCGTGCTGGTTCCCACTCAGCATCTGGGGGTGATGCAGGCCTGGGACGGTTGGATGGGGTTGCTGGCCCGGTTGCCTGGGCTGCGGAGCCTGATCGGTCTTCTGCTCAGCGCCTGGAGGATGAGACATCAAGGTCTGCTGGCCTGGCCGAATATCTCCGCCGGACGCATGGTGGTGCCTGAGCGCGTTGGCGTGATCACCCCCGAACAGATCGCAGTCGAGGCCGCTGACTGGTTGCGGCAGCCGGAACGGCTGCAGGGACAGCGCGAGGATCTGAGAGCGCTGCGCGGTCAACCAGGAGCGGTGTCCGCCCTGGCCGAGGAGGTGAGAAATCTGCTGCCGAAGGCCCTTTCCGACTAGCTTTTCGAAAGTGATTCACTGACGTTGCATGACCACTCCCTCAACATCCGGCGGCGATCGTGTTGAACGCTCACCGGAGGAGTGGAGTCAGCAACTGACTCCTGAACAGTTCCAGGTGGCTCGCAGGGGAGGCACGGAACGGGCCTTCACTGGCGCTTACTGGAATCTCAAGGATCGCGGTGTGTATCACTGCATCTGCTGTGACATCCCCCTGTTCAGTTCCGACGCCAAATTCGATTCCGGCACCGGCTGGCCGAGTTTCTGGCAGGGAGTCAGCTCAGGAGCCATCACCACCAAGGAGGATCGCAGTCACGGGATGGTGCGCCGGGAGATTCTCTGTGCGCGTTGTGATTCCCATCTCGGACACGTGTTCAGTGATGGGCCCGCTCCGACCGGTCAGCGCTACTGCGTCAACAGTGCATCCCTGAAGTTCAGGGATGGCGGTCAATCCTGAACTGAGTGTTTCACCAGGGATCTTCCACAGGCTCACCCGAAGCCTGTTGAGGCAGCTCCTGATCCCAGCTTTCACGGGGCTTCGGTTCCAGGTCCAGGGGACGACGCTCCATGGGCTCCACATCCAGGGGGGCTCCAGGACGTTCCACCGGGCGTCTTGAGGCAGGTCGTGGACGTTCGTCGTAGCGAGGACGTTCCTCATATCGGGATGGCTCGCGGTACGAGCGATCGTCCATCTCCTGATTCCGGTAGAAGCGATCGTCAGGTCCCCGATCACGGCTGAGATAGCGCTCAGATTCGCGGAAGGGCTCGGGTTCCTCAATAGGGAGTTCATCGAGATAGCGACGACGACGGGCTTCCTGTTCCCGAGGCTGTTCAAGTTCGACGTATTCCAGTTCCGCCTGCTCAGCCTCGAACCGCTCAGCCTGGGAGGCCTCGAGCTGACGTGGTGCCGTTTCAGCGGGCTGTCCGGAGCTGAGCTGATTTTCGACGGGAACCACATTGAGGCGGTAGCGCTCACGCTCCTGCTCCTCCCAGCTGGGACCTCCCACGCCAAGCTTTTCAAGGAAGCCGCTGTTGAGTTGTTTGAGCTTGTCTTCAGCCCCCTCGTAAACGATGATCCGATCGGCACCGCTGCTGACGATCTCATCGACGGGGATCTCCCAGGTGCTCAGCACTCCTTCACCCAGCAGTGGCACTCCAAGAGCTCCCATCACCAGGGTGGTCAGCTCGCCGGTTTCGATATCGAACGAGAAGCCCAGCACCCGGCCGAGCTGCTGGCCCGATTCCGTGATCACCTGGCAGTTGATGATGCGGCTGTAGCGATCAGCTGCGAAGCCATCACTCAGAGAGTCGGCTGAATCGACAAGGATCACGTCTCCGACCTGTCGGATGCGGTCGAGCGGCATCCAGCGCGGCAGGCC
>CAYWOE010000220.1:0-2291 GCA_964459855.1 uncultured Synechococcus sp.
GGCTCATCTACGAAAAGCGCGGACGGATCGCCGAAGAGGAGGGTCGGCGCGACGACGCTGATGTCTGGCTTGACAAAGCGGCGGAGGCCTGGACCCAGGCTGTGAGGCTCAATCCAGGAGGGTATCTGGACATCGAGAACTGGCTCAAATCCAGCGGCCGCAGCAACGTGGACGTCTACTTCTGAAGCCGTGCGAATCAGCTCGTCTCATCCTCAGGATTCACACCCAGACCAAGCACGAGGGCTTCGGTGATGGAGCCCGCCTCCAGAAGCTCCAGATCCAGGCCGGCCGCGACCGGGCCCAGGCCGCTTCCACGCGGAACCACGGCACGTCTGAACCCGAGACGCACAGCCTCCTGCAGCCGAAGCTCCAGTTGCCCCACCGATCGAAGCTGACCTCCCAGGCCAAGTTCGCCGAGCAGAACTGTTCCAGCAGGCAGCGTCAGATCCCGGAAACTGGCAACCACCGCCGCTGCCACGCCAAGATCTGCGGCAGGTTCCTCCACATCCAGGCCACCCGCCACGGCCAGATAGCAATCGAACCTGGACAGAGGCAGACCCATGTGCTTTTCAAGCACCGCCAGGATCTGATGCAGTCGGTTGACGGCGATACCTGTGGCTGTTCGCCGGGGACTGGCGTAACTGGTCGAACTCACCAGCGCCTGCAGATCGACCACCAGCGGCCTCGTGCCTTCACAGGCAACGATCGTTGCCACGCCGTTGGCACGCTCACCGCTGAGAAACAGCTCACTGGGATTGCCGACCTCCTCAAGGCCCTGACCCCGCATCTCGAACACCCCCAGCTCGTGGGTGGCACCGAAACGGTTTTTGATGGCTCTCAGCAGGCGATGGCTGGCGAAGCGGTCTCCCTCGAAGGTGAGCACGGCATCGACCAGGTGTTCAAGCACCTTGGGACCAGCGAGAGCACCCTCCTTGGTGACATGCCCCACCAGCAGCAGCGCCGTGTTCTGACGTTTCGCCAGTCTCTGCAGCGCAGCGGCACATTCCCTGACCTGCGCAACGGAACCAGGCGCACTGGAGAGTTCGGCGTCATGCAGGGCCTGGATGCTGTCAATGACCGCCACGTCTGGCCTCAGAGCCTCAAGTTCCTCCAGAACGAGCTCGAGATCCGTCTCCGCCAGCAGCTGCAGATCACTGCTGTCGGCGGTCAGACGCTGCCAGCGCAGCTTCACCTGCTGAGCTGATTCCTCAGCACTCACATAGAGCACAGAGCGATCCCTCGCAATCGCCGATGCGCTCTGCAGCAGCAGGGTGCTTTTGCCGATTCCTGGATCTCCACCCACCAGCACCAGTGATCCAGGCACCAGACCTCCGCCGAGAACGCGGTTCAGCTCCGCATAACCACTGCCGATGCGCGCCAGCGGCTGATCGCCAAGAGAGGCCATCGAAGTGGAGCGTCTTGCTTTCGGCGCAGCGGCCGGATCGGCTCCGGAGCGGCGGCGGCGGCCGTCGTCCTTGGGCGCCGACTGCTCCACGAGGGAATTCCAGCTGCCGCAGCTGCTGCACCTCCCAAAGAACTGCCGCGTCTGGGCACCACAGCTCTGGCAGACGTAGAGATTGGCCGATCGGGGCACTTCGAATGATGAAGAAAGTTGGCGCTACGTGAACGACTGAACCCGCTAATCACCTATTTGTGAGCACTATCTTCGCTCCTTGCCGGCGATATGACGGCCTCAGCACCCTCCAAGGAAACCATCCTCGTGGTGGATGACGAGGCCAGCATCCGCAGGATCCTCGAAACCCGGCTCTCGATGATCGGCTACAACGTCGTCACCGCGTGCGATGGAACCGAGGCACTGGAGAGCTTTCAGGAATGCAATCCAGACCTGGTGGTTCTCGACGTGATGATGCCCAAGCTGGATGGCTACGGGGTCTGCCAGGAGCTGCGCAAGGAATCGGATGTTCCGATCGTGATGCTCACGGCTCTCGGGGATGTCGCCGACAGGATCACCGGACTGGAGCTCGGAGCGGATGACTACGTGATCAAGCCCTTCAGCCCGAAGGAGCTTGAGGCTCGGATCCGCTGCGTTCTGCGCCGTGTTGAAAAGGAGCATGCCGCCGGCATCCCCAACTCGGGAGTGATCCAGGTCTCGGACCTGAAAATCGACACCAACAAGCGACAGGTGTTCCGCAATGACGAGCGCATCCGTCTGACAGGGATGGAATTCAGCCTGCTCGAACTGCTGGTGAGCCGCTCGGGCGAACCATTCAGCCGCGGTGAGATCCTGAAGGAGGTTTGGGGTTACACCCCTGAACGCCACGTCGACACCC
>CAYWOE010000221.1:0-2289 GCA_964459855.1 uncultured Synechococcus sp.
GCCATCAGCTGATGGGCCAGCTGGTTCACCGCAAAGGTGAGTTCGATGCCCTGCTGCGAAAACTGCGCCTCGGAGGCGCCGGCATACTGCAGGCCGGCATTGAGCACCAGCGCATCCAGGGCCGTGCCGCTCTCCAGCAGCTGACTGCAGAGGTCCTCAACGGCAGCGAGATCGGCCAGATCGCAGATCAGGGCGCGAACCGAACCGGAGAGCTGGCCCAGGGTCTGATCAGCCGTGGCCTGATTGCGGCAGAGGATCGTGAGCGCATGCCCCCGGGCGCTGAGAACCTTCGCGGCCTCGAAACCCACGCCGGAGCTGGCTCCGGTGAGCAGCACACGCAGGGATGCGGAGTCAGCCATGCAGCTTGAACACGTAGAGCTCGGCGTCACGATCGCTCACCACGTAAACCCTGCCACGTTCGGAGTCCACGGCGACACCCTCGGCCTTGCGCACCCGCTTTGACTTGCCGCCGTCGTTGAGCATCAGATCAAGGCGCTGCAGCACCTGATCGCCTGTCCAGTCGTAGTGGAACAGGCACTGCCCCTGATCGCTGGCGATCCAGAGCGTGTCGCGGCGGCTGTCGTGGCTCAGCCCGGAGAAATCCAGCCGCCCCGGCCCGAGCTTCGGGTGGGAAAAGCCGTTCGCCTCGGTGAGCAGCCGCGACGACAGAATCGCGGTGCAGGCGGGATCGAGTTCGATCAGCAGCCCCGGATCACGTTCCTTGACCACGAACACGTGCTGATTGCGGCTGTTGACCGTGATCCCCTCCAGACCCTTGTTGTCCGGCCGATCAGGGAAGTGCATCGCGATGCAGGCGTAATTGGCCATCGCCGCCAGGGAACTGCGCTGCAGTTCACGGCGAGCGGCGAGATCAACGCTGATCACCGCATTGGTCTCCTCCTGCACCGCCAGCAGTCGCCTGCCGTCGCCGCTGAGGGCGAGGCCCTCCAGGTCGGTCGCATCGACGAAGAACGACTCACTGATCAGCACCCGCCCGTTGAGATCCAGGCAGAAGATGGCCTTGGTGTCGTCGCTGACCGTGTACAGCGCCGTTCCATCAGCGTTGAGGGTGAGGCCCGAGGGCTCATTCAGGCCGAGGCCTGGATCAGCGATGCGCTGCCTGTGAATCAGCTCGAGGCGGAAGGGGCCCATCAGCGCCGGGGTGCCCAACTGAAGCGATTGTGAATGCGGAATCCGGATGCGTCAGCCTGAGGGCGGATCGGTTGCCAGGCTTGCGGCAGCGAGGGGCGTGCGGTGCCATTTCTGTTGCTCACGGCAGTGCTGCTGATCCAGGGCTCGGCCCTGGCCAGCGACCAGCCAGCCGATCAACCAACAGTGGTGCAGAAGCGCAATGCCGATGGCTCCTGGCTGAAGCTCACCCAGAGGGTTGACCGTGCGCGCGACCGCCGACTGATCCGGGTCGAGCACAGCCGCTCTGCGACAGCTCCCTACGTCACCCTGCTGCAGCGCAGCCAGTCGCTGTCGGACTATCCAGCGGGGGGCGGGAGCCTGGAGGAGATGGATGGCGACGGTCAGCTCGACTACGTGGAGCGTCTGTACTGCGGCGCCGGACCCAACTGCCAGGCCAGGATCTTCAGGCTGAACCCGGAACAGCGGTCGGCCTATCAGCTGTTCGAGGGGTTTTTCTTCCTGTTCCGATCAGTGGATGGACATGTCGTGACCAGCCGTCGCTCCAGCTGCTGCTCCTGGACCCATGACATCTACCGGAAACCCTCAGAGCCACGCAGCATCACTGAACAGGACCTGATCTACAGCCTCTATCTCAAGGGACCCGTCGACGGGCACACCACACCGACCTGCAGGATTTCCAGGCCGGAGGGTGACGGCTGGACGCCGGCCGAGCTCAGCAATCCCAGGCTTCTGAAGCTCTGCGAGGGCTACGGAACCAACGTTGTGATCAATCCGGTGCAGGCGCGCAACCAGCGCTGACGCGCCTTTGACAACGCAATGTGAACGCTAATGAGAATCACTTGCTCCAAGCAGAACGACCATGCTTTGTTGAGATTGAATCTCAGATGCAAGGACAATGCTCCGGCTGTTCGGCGATCGAAAATCCCTGCTGGAAGCGCTGATGCAGGACTGGGCCGAGGCCCAGCTGCAGCTGCCGCGCACACACGAAATCCCCCAGCGACTGCGCATCCAGCGCACGCCGGTGCGCCCCTCCGGCAACTGACGCCACCCGAAGAATTCCCGAAGACGCTCAATTCCTTCTTCAGCCTCTCTAAGGTCTGAACATCAGGAATTCGTTCTTCAGGAGGAATTGCGCGA
>CAYWOE010000222.1:0-2269 GCA_964459855.1 uncultured Synechococcus sp.
GCTTTGCATAGGGTGAAAAATCGAGAAGAGATTCAACGATCTCTTCTGGGCTTGCATACCCGGCCAGCAACTGCACCGCCTTGTCCATCTCCGCCACAAGCTCATCGGTTGTCCAGAGACAGTTCTGACGAATGAAGTAGCGAACCTCTCCAACCACCAGCTCAGAAGGCAGGCCGAGCTGATCCGACAATTCACAGACTCTGGGGTCAGTCTCATCAAAGGGATCATCAAATCCGACGGTGGCCAGCAGTCCGTAGACCAGGAACTGATCCCGCCAGCTGGCATGGGCTTCCAGGCCGGACTCCAGCAGGGCCCAGACCCTCAGATGAGCCTCTCTGAGATCGGCGGGTGCGATGGTCATCCCTCCAGGGTGGCCATGCTTTTTATTCTTGACTGCAGGGAATTGGGCATGCCTCCGGAAGCAACATTGCTCCGCAAACCCAGTGTTCGATCACGCTCCAGGATGGCCTTGGAGAATCTCGTTCAACAATTCAGACACAATCCTGACGCAGCCAGGAGTCCAGAGGCGCTAGCACATCTCTGAAAGCATCAACAAAACAGCATGCGTTCTCAGGCGAACTGGTTATGGACACTGAAAGGCTGGGTGTTCGAACCACTCTGGTGGGAGCAATGAGCTGCGAAAACCATGGCACTGCTCAGTCACGGTGACTGACCACGTTGAACACAATCAAGGCTTCATCGATGGCTTAGAGGATGGACATCAACAATTCAGCTGACAAGCAGCTGCTTCTGATTCATCCGATTGGCGTTGGCTTGTCGGCACGATTCTGGGATCGATTCATCACGTGCTGGCAAACAACAGAAACTCCAGCAGTGCTGCTTGCGCCGGATCTACTGGGTTGCGGAGCGGCAGCATGCCCAGCAAGGCCGCTGACTCCGGAAGACTGGGCTGAACCGCTGATCAATCTGATTCAAGAGAGAAAGAGCGGACCCACGGTGCTGGTGGTGCAGGGTGCGTCTCTTCCGATTGCGCTCGCT
Organism: uncultured Synechococcus sp.; assembly: GCA_964459855.1. Lineage (GTDB taxonomy): Bacteria > Cyanobacteriota > Cyanobacteriia > PCC-6307 > Cyanobiaceae > Synechococcus_C. Next base: position 1,000 of record CAYWOE010000222.1, read on the forward strand.
TTTGCAGCGAAGGCACCGGAACTTGTGAGCGCTCTGGTGGCGATCAGCCCACCAGGCTGGATGGTTCTGAACAAGGAATTTGCTCAGAGCAAAGCCCGTTTGATCTGGCGCTTTCTGTTTGAAGGCCCAATCGGAAATCTTTTCTACAGGTACGCAAGAAGAAGAGCATTTCTGGATTCATTCTCCAGGAAAAACTTATTCGCAAGAGCAGAAGCGGTCGATGATGAATGGCTTGAGATGTTGAAAGAGGGCTCACTCTCAATGCAAACCCGGTGGGCCGTGTATTCCTTTCTGGCAGGGTTCTGGCGACGCGACTGGGAACCGCAGCTGACTGGTCTGGAGGTCCCCCTGCAGATCATTTTCGGTGAAGAGACCACAGGAATCGGCACCTCAAGGAACTGGGATGACCTGTCCGAACGACTGGGCACCTATCGGAAAAAACTGCCTCAGGCCTGTATCAGCACCATCCCTGGCAGGAACGTGCTTCCCTATGAATCCACCGAGGCATGCGTCGACAGCGTCAGCAGCTGGATCCAGACTCTTCGCCTTTGACCGCACCGCTTCTGAAGTGAACGGGATACCGAAGAGAAATCCGCCGCGATTGCGTCGCAGGTGACATGCAGGACAGGCATCGTCTGTTAAAAAGCTGTTCGCAGAGACCCCGTTCAGATGCCCGTTGACCTCACGGCAATTCTGGTTTCATCCACGTTCATGGGAGCGGGTCTGGCACTGGCCAAATTCTTTCCCGAGTCATCCCTGCTGGCAGCGTTTTTTCTGGGCGGATTGGCCATCGTCAATATCGGGCTTTCAATCGCCGGCTGAGCAAAGACGAACAGGGCTCTGTTCTGCCTGCGGACAGGAGAACTGGTCGTCCATCGCTAGTTTTTCAAGGAACAGAGTCACTGGTGATGGCATCCGGCAAGGAGTTATGGCGATCCCTGGAGCCGTTACAGAACAGATCCAACGAGTTTCTCGATGCCGTTGCTTCTTACCTTCCGAAAGTTGAACGTCTGAACAGTGCTCAGAAAAGCAGCTTGTCTGTCTTCAAATCAGCGGAGTTGGTGAATGCACTTCTTCAGATCAGGGAAAAACAACAGGCCGAGGATCGCTTTGGGCCTGAACTGGCAAAGTCGTCATTTGTTCTGGTCCGTGCTGCGATCCGCGAACGCGTGATGGATCTTGGCGCCCAGGGAACGATTGATCTCAGGGATCCCGAGATTCGAGGATTGATCAATGAAGGCTGCAGGCTTTTCCACACCGGAAAGAAACG